>CAMDGJ010000073.1 GCA_945897545.1 Flavobacterium psychrophilum | reverse complement strand
CCGCAATGTTTGCTTATGTTTCCAATAGAATCCCTGAAATCACTGACGAATTATACAAAATCGACGATGCTATGAAAGCAGGTTTCGGTTGGGAAAATGGTCCTTTCGAAATTTGGGATGCGATTGGTGTGGCGAAAGGAATCGAAATGATCAAGGACGAAGGTTTGATTGCACCAGCTTGGGCAAGTGAGATGTTAGCTTCTGGTAGTTCAAGTTTTTATTCCATTAAAGAGGGAGCTACTTATTTCTATAATATTCCAAATAAAAGCCAAACTAAAGTTCCGGGACAAGATGCTTTTATCATCTTGAACAACATTCGCGAAAGCAAAAAAGTGTGGAGCAACAGCGGAGCCATTATCCAAGATTTAGGCGATGGAATTTTGAATTTAGAATTCCAATCGAAAATGAATACCATTGGTGGCGATGTTTTGCAAGCCATCAACAAAGCCATTGATTTATCAGAAAAAGAATATCAAGGTTTGGTTATTGGAAACCAAGCTGCAAATTTCTCCGTGGGTGCCAATATTGGAATGATATTTATGATGGCAGTCGAACAAGAATATGAAGAATTGAACGCTGCAATAAAGATGTTCCAAGACACGATGATGCGAGTGCGTTATTCAGGAATTCCAGTAATCGTTGCTCCTCACGGAATGACATTAGGTGGTGGTTGCGAAATGAGTATGCACGCTGACAAAGTGGTAGCTGCTGCGGAAACATACATTGGTTTGGTTGAATTTGGAGTTGGAGTAATTCCTGGAGGTGGTGGATCGAAAGAAATGGCATTGAGGGCATCCGATTTATTCCGTAAAAACGATGTGGAACTGAATGTTTTGCAAGAATATTTCTTAACTGTGGCGATGGCCAAAGTATCAACTTCAGCTTATGAAGCCTTTGACTTGGGAGTATTGCAACACGGAAAAGATGTTGTTGTGGTGAACAAAGACCGTCAAATTGCAGAAGCTAAAAAGCACGCTTTACTAATTGCAGAAGCGGGTTACACGCAGCCTATTCGTAGAACTGACGTAAAAGTTTTGGGAAAACAAGCTTTGGGAATGTTCTTAGTTGGAACCAATCAAATGGAAGCTGGCAAATACATCTCAGAACACGACAAGAAAATTGCCAACAAGCTGGCTTATGTCATGGCTGGTGGCGATTTATCGGAACCAACATTAGTAAGCGAGCAATATTTATTGGATATTGAAAGAGAAGCATTCTTGAGTTTGTGCACCGAAAGAAAAACATTGGAACGCATCCAATTTATGTTAACCAAAGGGAAACCGTTGAGGAATTAAAGCCCCCTAACCCCCAAAGGGGGAAATACTCAAAATTGTGAATACCAATTTTGGATTTTATGAAGTTCTTTAAATAATTGAAATATCAATATATCACATTATATAATTAAAAATGTGATTCTAAAACCCTATTTACCCCTAATAGGAATTCCCCCTTCGGGGGTTAGGGGGCTTATTTATGAAAACAGCCTATATAGTAAAAGCATACAGAACCGCCGTAGGAAAAGCACCAAAAGGCGTATTTAGATTCAAACGTCCTGATGAACTCGCTGCCGAAACCATTCAATACATGATGAATGAATTACCGGATTTCGATAAGAAACGCATCGACGACGTGATGGTGGGTAACGCAATGCCCGAAGCCGAACAAGGGCTAAACGTAGGAAGATTAATTTCGCTAATGGGATTGAAAATCGAAGACGTTCCCGGTGTAACGGTTAACAGATATTGCGCTTCTGGATTGGAAACTATCGGAATGGCTACTGCCAAAATCCAATCCGGAATGGCAGATTGCATCATAGCTGGAGGAGCCGAAAGTATGAGTTTCATCCCGATGGGTGGTTACAAACCAACACCGGATTATGCCGTTGCTGCAGCCGGACACGAAGATTATTATTGGGGAATGGGACTAACTGCCGAAGCGGTTGCCAAACAATACAACATTTCAAGAGCGGACCAGGATGAGTTTGCTTTTCATTCGCATAATAAAGCTTTGAAAGCACAAGCGGACGGTAAATTCGATAAACAAATTGTTCCAATAACCATCGAACAAACCTTCATCAATGAAAATGGCAAAAAAGAAACCAAATCATACGTAGTTAATAAAGATGAAGGGCCTAGAGCAGGTACTTCTGTTGAAGCATTAGCTGGATTAAGACCAGTTTTTGCCGCTGATGGAAGCGTGACTGCAGGGAATTCATCACAAATGAGCGATGGTGCCGCTTTCGTTTTGATAATGAGCGAAGAAATGGTAAAGGAGCTAAACCTCTCTCCTATTGCACGTTTGGTCAACTTTGCTTCAGCAGGAGTGGAACCAAGAATTATGGGAATTGGACCCGTGAAAGCCATTCCAAAAGCTTTAAAGCAAGCAGGTTTGACTTTAAATGATATTGACCTAATCGAATTAAATGAAGCCTTTGCATCACAAGCATTAGCAGTAACAAGAGAACTTAACTTGAATCCAGATATCATCAATGTAAATGGTGGCGCAATTGCTCTGGGACATCCTTTAGGTTGCACAGGGGCAAAATTATCAGTTCAACTATTCGACGAAATGAAACGCAGAGGAAGTAAATACGGAATCGTTTCTATGTGTGTGGGGACAGGTCAAGGCTCCGCAGGAATTTATGAATTACTTTAGGAAGAATAAAGACAAGAGAACTTAGAGAATAGACTTAAAATATGAAATATGCGTCATAACTATAAGAACTTAAAAATCTGGCAACTTGGAATAGAAATCGCAAATGATATTTCTGATATTCTATTAGAATTTCCAAAACACGAAAGATATGATTTAAGTTCTCAATTAAGTCGATGTTCTGTATCAATTCCAAGTAATATTGCTGAAGGTTCTTCTAGAACAGATAAATCATTCAGTCATTATCCTGATATTTCTTTAGGTTCTTCATTTGAATTAAACACTCAATTAATAGTTGCTAAACATCGAAAATATATAAACGAACAAATATTTAATCAATTAGAAAAAAAAGTAGAAGATTTTCAAAGAATGACTATGGGTTTTCAAAATGGACTTAAATAAAGTCTATTCTCAATATTCTATATTCTTTACTCTATATTCTTTACTCTAAAATCTAAAATCTAATCTTTAAAAAAAATGAGCGATAAAACACGCGGTGGTCAATTCATCGTAAAAGAGACAAAATGTGAAGACATCTTCACTCCAGAAGACTTCAACGAAGAGCAATTAATGATGCGTGACTCGGTGAAAGAGTTTGTGGACAAGGAAATTTGGGCCAACAAAAGCCGTTTCGAAAATAAGGATTACGCGCTTACCGAAGAAACTATGCGAAAAGCCGGCGACTTGGGATTCCTGAGCGTGGCTGTTCCTGAGGCTTATGGCGGAATGGGAATGGGATTCGTGAACACGGTTCTGGTTTGTGACTATATTTCTGGAGCAACGGGATCTTTCTCGACCGCTTTTGGAGCGCATACTGGAATTGGAACAATGCCAATCACACTATACGGATCCGAAGAACAAAAACAAAAATATGTGCCAAAATTGGCTTCTGGCGAATGGTTTGGTGCCTACTGCTTGACAGAACCAGGTGCAGGATCGGATGCCAATTCTGGAAAAACGAAAGCAGTTTTATCAGAAGATGGAAAATATTATGGCATTACCGGTGGAAAAATGTGGATTTCCAATGCAGGATTTTGTTCCGTCTTTATCGTTTTTGCACGTATTGGCGATGATAAAAATATTACCGGTTTCATTGTAGAAAATGATCCAAGTAACGGAATTTCAATGGGTGAAGAAGAACACAAATTAGGGATTCGTGCCTCTTCAACTCGCCAAGTTTTCTTTGCAGATACCAAGGTTCCTGTTGAAAATATGCTTTCCGAAAGAGGAAACGGTTTTAAAATAGCAATGAATGCTTTGAATGTGGGTCGAATTAAATTGGCAGCTGCTTGTTTGGATGCGCAACGAAGAGTAACTAGCGGAGCAGTGAAATATGCCAACGAAAGAGTACAATTTAATACTTTAATTTCACAATTTGGGGCTATTCGATACAAACTAGCAGAAATGGCAACCTCTTGTTATGCTGGTGAAAGCGCCACTTATAGAGCTGCTAAAGACATCGAAGATAGAATTAGCCTTCGAGAAACGGAAGGTTCAACACATCAGGATGCTGAGCTGAAAGGAGTTGAAGAATTCGCAATCGAATGTTCGATCTTGAAAGTGGCAGTTTCTGAAGACGTTCAGAATTGTGCCGACGAAGGAATTCAAATTTTGGGTGGAATGGGATTTTCAGAAGATACTCCAATGGAAAGCGCTTGGCGTGATGCCAGAATTGCGAGAATATATGAAGGTACCAATGAAATTAACAGAATGCTTTCAGTAGGAATGTTAATCAAAAAAGCATTCAAAGGCCACGTTGATTTATTGGGTCCAGCCACGAAAGTACAGGAAGAATTAATGGGGATTCCATCGTTTGAAACTCCAGACTATTCCGAGTTATTTGCCGAAGAAAAAGAAATGATCGGTAAATTGAAAAAAGCATTCCTCATGGTTGCTGGTGGAGCGGTTCAAAAATACGGTCCGGATTTAGATTCGCACCAACAGTTATTGATTGCGGCTGCCGATATCTTAATCGAAATATATATGGCAGAATCTACTGTTTTGAGAACTGAAAAATTAGCCAAAAAAGAAGGCGAAGAAAAAGTTCAGGAACAAATCGCAATGGCTAAACTCTATTTGTACAAAGCCGTTGACGTAGTAACTCAAAAAGGTAAAGAAAGTGTGATTTCTTTTGCCGAAGGAGATGAACAAAGAATGATGCTAATGGGTTTACGTCGTTTTACCAAATACACGAATATGCCTAATATTATTGGATTAAGAGAAGTAATTACAACAAAATTAGTAGCAGAAAACGAATACTGTTTCTAATTGTTGCAGCTAGTTTTAACTAGTTTAATTTTTGAAAAACCGCATCTGTTTTAAAACAGTGCGGTTTTTTAATAAAATTATTGGAGAAACACTGCCATTTTTGTCTTCGGTTGAAGAACCTTCGTAAACGGTTCAGACTTTGAAAAAGGTTTTTATTCTAAAACTTTGATAAAAATTATAATATTATAAAAAAAAGGATTTCACTTTAATTACAAAGCGAAACCCTTATATTTAAATTCACACTCTTTTTTAGGTTGTGCGTTTCTAGTTCAACAAAATTACTCTTTTTCGACTAGAGCAATTTCATATTTATTTTTTCCATCCACTTCTACGGGCTGATAATAGGTTTCTCCAAATTTCACATAGGTTACATCACCAATTTTAACTTCTTCTCCACCTTCTGGTAATTTATCTACAATAGTTCCTGCTGTAGGTTGCACGACAGTGTAGCTTCCATCTGATTTTTCATAATAAGTTCCACCGTAATAATAATTATTGACCGTTCCGGTATTGACCGTTTCTGCCCCTTCTGGAATGTTAACTACTGTTCCTCCTATTGGTGCAGCTACGGCTGTGTAGCCTCCGTTGCTAGATTGATACCATACGCCACTGTCATAATGATAGGGTGCAGGTTGATTGGCTACACTAACTACAACTGCAGTAACTGCTAAAGTGGCCACAAAAAATCCCCAAGGATGCCAAACTGGACCCCATATAAAGGGACTATAGGGATGATACCGATATGGGTGGTAGCAATTATAGCCATAACCGCCGTAGCGATATGGTGGTCTGCTATAATTAACATTAGTATTTCGTCTAACATAAGTATTGCGACTGTTATCGACATTAATATTTATGTTGTTATTGCTATTGTTGTCAACATTAGGCCTATTGTTTGAATTGTTATTGTTGTTGCCAACATTAGGTCTGTTGTTTGCATTGTTATTATTGTTCCCAACATTAGGCCTGTTGTTTGAATTGTTATTATTATTCCCAACATTAGGTTTGTTATTTGAATTGTTATTGTTCCCAACATTAGGTCTGTTGTTCGAAGTAGACGTGTTTGGACGGTTTTGCTGTACTCTCGAAGGAGATTTAACACTTCCTCCATTGATGCTATTGTTTCTTGTTTGAAAACTACCTCCCGAAGGTCTAGCTGCTGTTTGTCTTGAAGAGGCCGAAGGTCTAGAAGCAGCAGATGCTCCTCCGCCCCCGCGATTACCACCTCCGTGATTTCCTCTTTGTGCAGTTGCTTGTTCAGTTGTAAACAAAAGTGATATAAAAAACACTATTAAAGTTAAGACACGATATATTTTTGTTTTCATAGTTTTCAATTTTAGTTTTTTGATTTAGCCACTATTGTGATTTTTTTTGCAGTAGGAGGCGGAAGAAAATTAAACATTGATTCTGGAAATACTGGGTTTATTTTCCATTCGCTAAAAGTACCTTCATACTGAGGAGCTCCTTTTTTATTTTTGTAAACATAAACAAATTTCATTGGTAAGTTAAAGGCATCATTGCTGATCCAAAACTGAAAGTCAAAATCGCTACCAATGGCCATTACATGAAAACAATCTTTCCCATTAATCATAGATTTTCCTATATATTTAACTTCGGTACTGCTTGCAATTAAGTCATCTGTAAACGCTGGGTAAAAGAAATCGGCTGCAGGAAATTCTAAATCATAATCGGCATTTACTTTTTCAATAGTTTCTATAATATTATCGGGTGTGTCTATAATTCCATAATTGTTTTCATTATGAGAATAATACGCTAATTGAGTGCCATTATAGAGATAACTTTGATGTCCTTTGGTGCCATTTTTGCTTACTAACATTTTATCTGGACCAACCATATAAACCTCATCTTCACTGAATTTTTTCACCATAATGTTGTTTTCATTCATAACATCTTCTCCAACATTTAATGTATAACTACAGGATTGTAGTTCGCCAATAAAATCACTCATACGATCCATTAGCAATACTGCAACTGAATCGCTTTTTGCTGACTGTGAATAACCACTAAAAGTGACAAGTGATAATCCAAAAAGTAAAATTTGTTTTTTCATAATGCTAAGTTTAAATTATTAAAGAGTTTTTTTTTATTTAATTTCTAATGTGAATAATTAATTAATCTTTTATCAAAATTATATTTGCGATGGTATTTTTTAAAGCAGTATGTGTCGGCATATACGGCCTTCTGAAATTTCTTCTAGCTTACCTTTTGGCTAAGGATTACCTTTTTTAAACAAAGCCAAAAGTTAGACATTGTCGTGAGTGCCTCCAAGCGCTTCGGGCAGTGGAGAGATAGTGGCACAATATTAAAATAGTTGTGACTAATTTTTTCATATTATTTTATTTTTTTATGGACAATATTACTTTAAAAATATAAGACTGATTGAGCTAATAAAACCTTTACCTACTTTCGAGTAATCAATTAGGTGTTTTCTTTTATAACAAAAAAAAACGATAAGATTAAAAAATCACTTTTTATCAAAACATACTTCTCTGCCAAACTTATAGTAATTGGTTTTCCATCCATATCAAGCTGAATCAATTGATTATCAACTACTTTATATTGTGTTGGCTTTCCTTTCAAACCCTTTAAATCCAAAATTCAGCCCGTTTTATCCTAGACAAAACTTCCTGCTTCTTGAAATATATTTCCATCACCTTTGCCCAAATATTTAGTTTTTATTATGTATTTCAAGTCATTGTTTAAAGTGATTTCGGTTTCTATACCATCACAATCTGCGCAAGGAGTTACACCATTATTGGTTCCTGCCCAGTCCAATTAATTTTGAGAATTGTCAAAGACGGTTTGTTTTTCAATACCAATCGTATCGCTTTTAATTTCAGAAGCTTGTACTTCCATTTTACAAGAAAAAAGAGCAGTGCAATGAATGATAGTAAAGCTATTTTCATTTTACAAATGGAATTAATAATTATTTCTTTTCAAAACGCATCATCGCAACATCTCCCATTAACAAATTCAGGGTTTTTCCGTCTTCGGATATGGAATAGGAATCGATTTGCTCCAAGGTTTTCATATAAGTATTTTCTCCATTTCCGGGGCAAGACATCCTAGTCATTCCCGTTTTGGTATCTTTAAAATTTATGGTGTTACCATTGCTATTTAATGTGCCAAAATATTGATTACAGCTATTATTCCCTGAAACTTTGTTTTCTTTTAGATCGAAAGTAATAGTTGGTTTTTTGTTAGGATACAAACCGTCGAAAGCTATTCTAGGTCCTGTGATATAATTTAATTCCCAAGTTCCTTCAAGTGAAGTAGTTGTTTTCATCACAGATTGGGTTGGTTTGCAAGCTATAAAATTTACGCATAAAACGATTAAGATCAAAATGATTTTTTTCATAATGTTGATGCTTAGTATTTTAGTACAATTTTAAGAAAAAATATGATTGAAAAAACAGGGTTGTGTTAAATTATCAATAATAATAAATAATCCAAGCAAAAAAAACGCAGTAATAAAAATCACTGCGCTATAGTAGGATGTTAAAATCTATTTTTGAGCTTTCATAACTTCCATTTCTCCAACAAGAGGAATAGCATTTTGAATTTCAGATTGTACCGCAGTTTGCATATAATTTTCAAACTGAATTATTTTTGCTGCACTAACGGCACCAGCAACTTTTTTATATTTATCATAATATTTTGAAAACAATTTTTGATAATCCATTTGGTTTTTTAAACTAGCTTTTGCAATTTTAACAGCACTTTCGTTAGATAAATTTGCATAATTTGAAGCATAATCTTCAATAATAGCTAATTTCCTTTGTCCAATTGCTTTGCGTTCTACTTCAAAAGCATCATAAATTGCCCAAAAAGATGCAGCTTGATCATCTGGAAGAGCCATATAAGCAACTGCTAATTCTTTCTTTGATTTTCCGTAAATACCTTGAATCACTTCAAGGTCTTCTTTGCTGGTAGATTGAGCAAAAATACCAGTGGTAACTGCTACTAATAAGATTAAAAATACCTTTTTCATAATTGTTGATTTGTCATTAATAATTTGTTAAAACCAATCAAAAATAAATATTTATTTCATTTAAAAAAATAGTTTAGCTATTATTTTTATAAAAAAAATATTTTATAACTAATTGTAACTATCTGGTTTCAAATGTTTAGCAAAATTAAATATGAATATTTTTCAGATTTGCATAAAAAGTTGATGTATTTTTTTTATTAAATTAGCCAAGATTTACTAATACAATTATCATGAATAAATCACTTTTTATAGTAGTATTTGCTTTTGTGGCTACAATGTCAGTAAAAGCACAAGACACCATAAAATATTCAAATCCGCTTACTGAAGTTCGATTTAATTTTTTTAAACATTCGGTTCTACTTTTCAATGAGTATTTGGACACAGATAGTGGTTCATTCAACACCACAAATCTTCGGGTGCTCTATCCAATTGGTAAAAAAACATTTCTATTACGAGTCGATGTACCACTGATTTCAGCAAATACTTCTTCAGTAAACAAAAGTGGTTTGGGAGATATAGCAGTTGCTGCCTCCTACATTCCTTATGTAAAAAACAAAACTGGAATTGCCCTTCGGGCTAAAGTAACTTCAAATTCCGCAGCTGACCCAAATTTCGGATCAGGTAAATGGGTTTTTACTCCTACTTTTATTATGGGCAACTATTTAGGGAATCACAAAAAGTATTTATGGTTGACTTTAGTAGAAAATCAGATCAGTTTTTCCGGTGATAGTAATCGAAATAAAGTTAATACAAGTGTTCTTGACAATACCGTAAATTATTTTTTAGGTAAAAATTGGTTCGGACTAAATACTGCTATTCGATACAATCACACTATAGCGGGATTTCAAAATACTGCATATATTGAATATGGGCGCAAATTTACGGAGAACGATATGCTTTATATTCATACGAGTATCGGTTATGGCGGCGCTAAAGCCTACAATTATGGACTTTAGGGGTAGTAATCTTATTCTAATATGATTTAAAAAGTTTCACCAGCATTGAGATAAAAAGCTTTTGAATGCCGACCCCAAGCATAATTCATAATAAGATTTGTTCGAGTGGCTTTATCAATTAAAATGCGCAATCCAACTCCCACCGCAGGTTGAAAATACTGGAAAAGTTTTATGTCTCGATCTTTATCACTAGCTGATGTTAAATTGCCAAATACGGTGCCGCTAATTAAATTATTACAGCTTATGGGAAATCTATACTCCGTTTCCAAATAAACTAATCTTTGGCCGCGTAACAAGCCCTGTACGTATCCTTTTCCGCTTCGGCTTCGTTGATCCCAGCCTATTGACGGTAAGTTTAAATAGGGAACTCTCCCGGAGGTTACAAATTGTCCGGTTGCCCAGACACCAAAAACATGTTGTTTGTTATATTTACTTAATGGTAAAAAATAACGATACTCCATAAAAAGAACATTGCTTGCATATTGATTAGTACTTATGGCTGGGTTGAATCGATAATTGATATTGGCAAACATACCCTTATTCGTATTAATCTGGTTATCCCTAGAATCGTATAGTAGATTAAGGCTTACTCCATTTACAAAATATTCGTTATCATCAAAATCATATTTTTTACTGTAGTTATAGTGATTGGTTAATTGCCCATTAGCAATATCTAAAGTATTGTCAGTAATAGTGGTATACCAATCTAAATGAACTCCGGCACCAGCATAATAATTGTTTTTGAATTCCCAGGAGGCAGTTTGATGGAATTTTAAATAATTATAATCCATAGGTTCCTTTAAGGCATTCAAATCAAAGTCTTTGTCTTCAGATAGTCTTGGAATAATATCAGATCCCAATCCATAATTAGCTTGTGAAAAAATATAAAACCGCCAATCTCCACTCAGAAATATTTTATTGCTTTTGAGCATTACACTATTTTTGACATTAATGAGCAGCTGTTTTTTTTCTGTATAAGTTGCCCCAAGGTTTATGGAGGAATATTTATCATCTACCTTTTTTCCTTTGAAAGTATATTGGGTAACAAAACCATAAGAAAATCCAGTGGCAGGTTGTGAACCAATGACTGGTATGATGAGAAAAAAACTATTTTTTACCGGTTTTAAAACAAGAACGGAATCCTTCTTTTTAAAAAGTTCTGGCAATGATTTTTCCGGACAATATTTTAGGGAATCATTAGCTTTTTGGGCTAAAACGCGATATTGTGCGAAAATTATAAATAAAAGAATTACCCAATAAACACCTTTTCTCATAATCCAAATTTACGATAATATAGATAAACACAAACAGCAAAACTCTTCAAATTTGACTTCAAATTTAATCATAATTAGTAATGTTTTCCCAGATATACTAATAAAAAAAACAGATTATAAACAACTATAGGTGCTTATAATCTGTTTTATGAATATTCAAACGAATTATTTTTTAACTTCTTCTTTTTTTATTAATCCTTTAGTATTAAGCTCTGTTTTTACAGCCAAAATAATTTCATCTATCGCTTCAGTAGCTTTTGTTGGATTTAAGGTTGAAGTAGTACCTGACCAAAGTAATTTATTGGATTTCACATCATAGATATTGGTTTCCACATAATACGTCTTGTTTTCTTCATAGTAACCTGGAGTACCATACATACTACCTCCATAGCCATAACCATAACCGCCATAGTAACCATAACCACGACCCCAACCACCATAATAAGAGCTGCCTTGAACATAATCAGTAGATTTTGAAATATCAGTCAAACGCATCAAAATAATAGCTTCGATACCATCTTTTAATAATTCGTTTACAACTAGATTTTGATCTTGTTGACCTTGTTTAAAGTAATTATAAGAGGCAACAAAATTTCCTCTTGGCGAAGAGGCTACTATTTTGTCCTCGGCGATTCTTCTGGAAGAATCATCTTTCAATTGGGCAATGACCAATACTTTATTATAAGCCTGCACAGTTGCTCCATTTAAAGATGGATCTGTCCAAGATTTTACAATTTGAGTTGATGGACTACACCCAGCCATTAAACCTATAACTACTGCCGATAAAAATAATTTGATTTTCATATCTGTTATTTATTAAATTTTGTTAGACTACTTTGAATTACTATTTAAA
>CAMDGJ010000072.1 GCA_945897545.1 Flavobacterium psychrophilum | reverse complement strand
AAAAAGTTATGTTTATGGCAAATCAATAAGAAGTAATAATGGCTCTGGTTCCTATTGTTTTTGTAAAAGTTGTAACAATAATACAGGAACTTGGTATGCTAGAGATTTCTCAGAATTTGTAGGTCAAGCATACAATCACTTTAATAATGTTGAAAAGATAAACAGAGCTAATCTTATCGAATTTAATTTTAAACCTTTGAATGTTTTGAAGCAAATTCTAACTATGTTTTTAGCTATTGACCATTCAAATTATCTCAAAAATGATAAAGAATTAGTAAACTTCATTTTAGAAAAGGATAACAATTCATTACCTGATAAGTATCAAGTTTATTTATATAATACGATTTCAATACATAAACGATTGTATGGGATACAATGGAATAATTTTAATGGTTCAACGAATACTCATTCTGAAATAACATTTAATCCTTTTGGATATTTTCTGACAGTTGATTCTCCTCCACCTATTGAAACAATGACCAATATAACCGATTTTAAAAAGTTCCAATTTAATGAGCAAAAGAAATATATAATTCCATTATTCTATTTAAAAACGGACAATATGTTCTTAGGTCAATATGAATAATTAGTATCAAAAATATTATAAAGTAGTACTAAAATAACAAAGTTTTACATTTCAGTTGCCACTCCTTTGCCAACGCTCCAAAAAAAATTACTGGCACAGTTTTTAGAAAAAACACGTACGCTTTGCAACTTGCGCCAGACCTGCCCCCGGCAACGGCGAACTCCTTTGAAAAACAAATAAATACGCCGTGAGCAAATTTTTTTCCCCAAGCTTAGTTACATAATGTGGCATTATAGTGCATAAAGAAACACCCTGCTTCTAATGAAAATCTCGGATGCACTATAATAACATTATGTAAAAATGCCGCCACACCCGACGCGCTTGCCAGTGGCTCTAGGGCAACTTTTTGAGCAGCTTCCATCGCACCAGCCGGCTACTCAAAACACCACCCTTCGCCACTGTCTTAAACAACGTCTTGTATTTCATAGGAAATTTTACGCTCATACTTACTTTCAAGAACGTTTACGGTAATTGTTTTTAGCAACTAACTGGTTAAATCGGTAGTGTTTTCATTGCTTTTGTAAGTGCCTTTTCATTTTCATAACAACTTTTTTCTGAACACTATCTTCTTCCCTCTGAACACCAATCAGGCACCCACAAAACCAAAAGCGCCAGCAAGAGTATCATTTTTTATTTGCCACAACGCACAGAGGTAATTGCTTTCACAATAGCCGATGCCATACCGTTACTAAACATATTTCTACTGCAAACTGCGACTGCGACTGTCAACTCATTCTGTGGCATCAGCTATTAATAAAAGCAATCAGAAAATCCCAATAAACAAATAAAAAAATGACACCCTTGCTCTGAGCTTCTGCCGTCGCACTAGGAAAGTATTTGCATTGTTTTTTGAAGATGCTTACCGTTATCAGTTCACCTTTCCGACTGAATACTAAAATCCGATTTCTGAACACTATTTAAGCATCCTCAAAAATCAAATAGTAGAAGGAAGAGTATCAATTTTTCAGATGGATAAAGCACATTTTCTTTTTCATCACACTCAGTCATCCATCTACAAAAAATTGATACACTTCCAAAGACGAAAATCTTCCAAATCAACTCCCAATCCTTCAAACAAATTCCGATTATACGATGATATTTAGAATTTGAAATCAAAATAAAAAATAAAAAAAAAGAGAGCAAAGGTAAGTTCCAGGTTTACAAAAAAGCAAGTTCAAGCCCTACGGGTTTTTGAAAAAATCTCCACCCATCCGGGTAGTATTTTTTCAAAAAAACCTGCTTTTTTGAAACCTTCCACTTGAACAGACGGCTTTCTTTTTTTCTTTTTTTTCTTTTGAAAAATTTTATAGGTCGAGCTTCGCGAGGCACACCTGCATTTCAAGAGAAAATCTGCAGGAAATTGAAAATCTAACCCATTTTTAAAGCCAAATGTTATGCTAAATTTCATCATCAAAACCCACAGAGTAGGAACGATTTACACAAAACCCCATTTGTTTATACTTAACAAGGGAATGAATAGCGGAAAGCCCCAAAAAGAGCCATTTACGAACAGTTTTGTAATCATTTTTCAAAACGAGGAGGACTGCGAAAGTGTTTTTTTTATTGCTTATAGTTTATGGCAAACAAAATTCTGGCATCCGTTTTTAGTAGGTTCAGTAATTCCGTTTTTGCGTCTTCCAGATTTCAAAAATGAATTCATCCCAAAAGCCAGTCTAATGATGGCAGAACACGAGGAGCACAAAAAAAATGTTGCAACTCTCAAACTTTTGGAACAAAAAGAAAAGCAGTTTCACGAGAATATCAACCTCATAAACGATATGCGAAGAGTAATTTTATACCGCTATTGTAATAAATGAAAAAAAGCCTGGTCTACGACTAGGCTTCTTAGTTAATCCAGTAAAGGTTACCACACGAAAACTGGATTTATGCTGTACTTTTTTCAGTACTATTTATTTTTAGATTTTGTCAAGCATTTTAACAAGAGCGAAACTGTAAAACTAACAGAAGCTCCCAACGCTGCTAAGATAATTGTTTTTACAACATCTTCAGAAAGAATATTGGGTAAAATACTCAATACGGTTCCTGATGCAGTGCCAGCTTTTAAAGAAATATTAGTTTCCATCACGTGCTTTGTTGAGGTTTTCAATTTCTTTCTTTGCTTTATCATCAACTGTTATTTGGCTAATTGCCGAAATTACACCACCTGCAACGGCTACATATCCTGCTACAGTAACTACTGCTGCAGGTAGCAGAACAGGAGCGGCTACTATTGAACCACTAATACCCAATAATACCAATCCAATACTTCTCAAAATCTTAAAAAACTTCGGAGTTGGAGCTTTTGCTCTTTCAACTATATTCATAAAAACACCTATTTAAGATTTCACAATCAATTCAACACTTTCTTTGTTGTCTAAAGCTTTATAAACCATGGATTTTAAACTTATAAAAGATTTTCGGGACATCAACCCTAATCCTGGTCCAGAAAGTTTTGTTACTGGAGCAATACAACCGTTCAATTCTTGCAAAGCATTATTGGCTGGATGAAACAGAATCAAACTTCTATTTTTCACATCCAAAACCTCCAAATGCCATTGAAATTTTTGACTGTATCGTTTTTTAATAAAATATTTCCCTTCCGGAATACAAGAAACTCTTGTTTCGTTTTCTCTCCATGGTAACTCAATAGTATTACAAATGGATTTTCCTTTACATTCGAGTTTTCCGTTAGTTCCGTTAGGGAAATAAGTTCTGGTCAATTCAAGAACCATTACACTCCGCTATCTACTTTTACAACCGATAACGGGTTGAAAGCACCATTTTTCAATGGATACATTTGCCCATTTACCTCTTGGAAAAACTCAATACCTAACGCCAAAAACAATGGTTTTGTACTTGCAGCTGTAACCGCATTGGTATGAGTTATCGCCACCGTCGGTGCCGAATTCCATGGCAAAATTGCAGTTTCTGAATGCGTTTCTACAAATGTTTCCGCTTCAAAATCTACTTCAGCACCAGCTGAGGTAATTTTAAAATGCGTTGTTCCACCTGGTGCAGCAATCATATTTGCAGGAACAAATGGTGCCAAATCAACTGTGATTTCTCCAGCAGCTCTGTCAATTGTTCCAACATAAGGTGCAAACAAACTAGTTCCTAATTTACCACGGATGTTAAATTCAAAACCAATAAGCAATTCTGCTTCTCCATCAATTACGTTTCGCAAACCACGTTCGCTTACCATATCCGCTTGGATAACTTTCACCATTTGTTGCGTTAGTCTACTAACCATTTTGCTGTCAGCAGAATTAATCAATAACGCTCTCAAAGCAAGTCTCAAAACCTTTCCGGCTTTTCCAGCTCTACCAAATTCAGAACCATTCTCACGTGTTCTTTGAAACGCAGGATCATTCTTGATTCTGCTTGCATCAACGCCACCTTTTTCACGAGCCAAGTGTCCATCTTGGGTTTTGTAAAAAGTAATATCTCCGATAGTACCTTTTAGTTTAATTATGCCTTTCTGTCTAGCCATAACATTAAAATTTAGATTATAAAATCAGTTAAAACTCCCTCAATCATCTTCCTGTTGCAACATTATTCAATTGATTTCGACACAATATTACACTTAAACTAATTATTTAAAACAGCGGACTATTCTAAATGTCCTACAGTGGTATAAATGGCAATTATAAACGCAAATGTCCTATTAATAAGAGTTAAACCAGTTGTAAATTGCAGCTTAAAAACAAGATAAAAAAATTACTAATTTTATTTCCTGGTATTTAGAGTGTGAGAAGTATTCAAAAGCCACTCAAAGCCTAGTCAAAAGTATGGATAGTGTATGAAAACAGAATTAAAGAGAGTATGTATCTACCCGAAGGACATACAACGCATTACCGGCAAAAGTTATCGCCAAAGCATTAGATTGATGCAAAAGATTAGAATTGACCTCCAGAAGCTCGAAAATGAGCTTGTGAGCATCGAGGAGTTCTGCCAATACACTAGTTTAAAATATGAATTAATTGAACCTCATATTAAAGGATAAAGGCTTAAACTTGTTTGTTATTTGAACTAGTTTTAAAATATAGTTTCTTATATTTGTACTTTAAGTTTTGTCAAAAAAAGCGTGATTTTTTTGAGGTTCAAAATCGAGACCCTAGAATATTATTTTGCAAAGGACCTTATAAATAAAGGTCTAAAGAGTGTTGTACAAATCCCTCTTTCTCCGCCAGTAGAAATACAAAACGAAGCAAAACTCACTAAATTCAAGGATTTAGTGGGTTTTTTTCATTTATGGCATACCAAATTATATATTAAATCTCAAAACTTAGGTGTCTTTTGAGGTGTCACTTAAATAATTATTTTTAAGTGACACCTGTCTCAAAAGTAACCAGGCCTCCATCAAGGTGTTCAAAATTTGAACATCTTGTTTGGAATCATTTTAAAGTTTAAATTTAATAATAACTAAAAGGTTACCCATTATGAACACTACCTCATCTATTCTCTTTTATATTAAGAGATCCAAAACCAATGTTGACGGCATCTGCCCTATTTACGTACGTGTTACAATTCTAACACAACGATTTGAATTTAGCACCAACAAGTATATTGATCCAGAAAGATGGTCTAGTGAAGGGTCGAAAGTGAAGGGTTCCAATGAGGATACCCGTTCAATAAACAGTCATCTTGAAAATATAAAAAGTAAAATATTTGAAGCTGAAAAAAGATTATATAAGAAAGACATAGTTTTAACTTCCATTAATCTTAAAAATGAATTGTTCGGCATTAATGAAAATAAAAGGATGCTCATTCCTATTTTCAAGGATCACAACAACAAAATCAAGGAATTGCTTGGCAAAGAGTATGCTCCTGGAACACTGGAACGCTACAAGACCTCCTTGAAGCATACGGAAGAATTTCTGGAATGGAAATTTCAAATATCCGATATTGAAATCTCTAAAATAGATCACGCATTTATTACGGAATATGAGTTCTATTTGAGAAGTGTCCGGAACTGCTGCAATAACACGGCAGTAAAATACATCAAGAACTTCAGCAAAATCATCAAGATTTGTTTGGCCAATGACTGGCTTGACAAAAACCCGTTCAGCAATTATAAATCCAAAGTCAAGGAAGTGGAACGCCTTTACTTGTCAGAAGGCGAAATTCAAAGTATCATCAATAAAGAATTCAAAACAGAAAGACTTTCCCTGGTACGCGATATCTTCCTTTTCAGCTGCTTTACCGGCTTGGCATACATTGATGTCAAAAACTTGACTAAATCCCATATAAGCATCGGTATTGACGGGGAAAAATGGATATTCACCCACCGCCAAAAAACAGAAACTGCCTCGAAGATTCCTATTCTTCCAATCACCCAAATGATTATTGACAAGTACAAAGACAACACGGAATGTGACATAAAAAATACGCTGCTACCCATTTTAAGCAACCAGAAAATGAACGAGTACTTAAAAGAAATTGCTGGGGTTTGCGAAATAGAAAAAGAATTAACCTTCCACATTGCTCGACACACTTTTGCAACTACAGTGACACTCACGAATGGTGTTCCAATTGAAAGCGTGAGTAAAATGCTAGGACATAAAAATTTGCGTACAACTCAGCATTATGCCAAAATATTGGATAAAAAAGTAAGCGAAGACATGAAAATATTGCGAAATAAATTTTCATTAACTCCAACCAAAGAAAACAAAAAGATAATATAAATCAAAAAAAAAGCAACACAGAAGTTGTTTTATATACACTAATTAATAACAATAAAATTTTAAAATTATGAATTACGTTAATCATTTAAACGGTTTTTTTAACAAAGCAAATGCAGATATCCGCATGAAACCAAATCACATTTCGCTCTACATGATGCTTTTTAATAATTGGAATTCGAACAGGTTCAAAAATCCCACTAGTTTTCCAAAAGAAAAAATCATGAAAGCAAGTAAAATAAGTTCCAATACAACGTATTACAAATGTATCAAAGAATTGCAATTGTACGGTTTTATTGAACATTTGCCCACTAGCAATCCTCATTCAAATTCAAATGTAATTATGGTAGATCTATCAGAATACGGCAAATTTGGATTAAAAATTAAAGAAATTAACTATCCAATTTTTGAACAGGATAATCAAATTGCATTATCAAAAAACAGTCAGCATATTGAACAGGTTAATGAACTTGCATATATATTAAATAATAATAAAACAAAATTAAATAATATAAACATTGAAATTGGCACACAATCAAATTTTGATAGTAATGAAAATTTAATTTTTAAAAAAAATATTGACTCAAACGATAGTTTAAAAAAAGAAAAAAAAAGTTCCGCAAAAAAAGAAGAAAAATATAAAAGCAATTCCGAAATCCCCTCTCTTGAATCCGTAGTAGAGTATTTTATTTTCAAATTGAGTACTGAAACGGAAGGCAATAGATTTTTCAATTACTATTCAAGCATCGATTGGTTGATTGGTGGTAAAAACAAAATGAGAGATTGGAAAGCAGTTGCGCGAAATTGGATGATGAACCAATACAGATTCCAACCAAAATCTAATCGTCATCCTAAGCTTGGCGAAGGGTCAAAACAAAATCACTTACACTCTCCAAATTCAAAAAAATATGACGAACCACTATAGATTCGAGCAATAAGTAACAGTCCTATGGCCTATTTTAGCGAAGGAGCCAGACAGAGCGATGGTCATTTATTTATCAAAAAAAGGGTTTATCATAACTTCAAACCTTCTCAGGATTTTAAGCTGTAAAAAAAATAAATGCTGTCGCTCCTCAACTATAATAGGAATTTGGAAGCGAGCCTCAATCACATAAGAAGAGCTAACTGGCATAGCAATTTAAAAATCCGTAACCCGAGCGAAGCGAATTGAGAGAAGCTAATTTGAGATTGACCCGAGCACAAATAACAAACGGAGCGAAGTTAAATTGGCCTCTGTAAATTCCAAGACTTGAAATCGTAGATTTACGAAATTAATTTACTCTACGGAAACCACCTGCCTTCCCGAATGCGAAATAGGAAAAACGGCATTAGCTTTAGTTAAAATTCTAATGACAAACGTTGATTTAAAATTAAATTCAAAATGTGGAAAACCATAATCCAATTCAATTTAGTCCCCATAACTTTGAAAAAATCAAGCAAATTTGAGCTAAGTAGAATGTGTATTTATCAACCGTTTTTGTTAATAACAAAAATCTTACACTGCTTTCAAATTGTGTAATTTTAGATTCTCAAACAAAAGCGTTACCAATGTCTTTATTCCAGCCCTCAATCCTCAAGAAATATTTAAGCCAACAAGATACTTTCGTAGTCCAAAAAGCCTATAAAAAATACACCAAGTATTTTCACAATGCGGCCATTCAGGAAAACATCCGCAACAGCAAGGAAGAACAATTCCAGGAAGGATTCTTGCGCGAATTATTTGTGGATATATAGGGCTACACACTAAATCCGGCAGCTAACTTTAACCTGACCACGGAACTCAAAAACATCAAAGGAGCCAAAAAAGTAGATGGCGCCATCCTCAAAGACGGAAACGCACTTGGTGTAATTGAACTCAAAGGAACCAATACCAAAGACCTCGAAAGCATCCGCCAACAAGCCTTTGATTACAAAGCCAACCAAACAGGCTGCATTTATGTCATTACCTCCAATTTCGAAAAGTTGCGATTCTACATCAACAATGCCGTGGACTACGAGGAATTCAATCTCTTTACCCTCACTCACGCTGAATTCGAAATATTCTACCTCTGTCTGGCCAAAGAAAACATCTTGACTAACAAACCACTTAGCATAAAAGAAGCTTCGGTGGTGGAAGAAGAAAACATCACCAAGAAATTCTATGCCGATTATTCGGTGTTCAAACGCGAATTGTACCGGGATTTGGTCAAACAAAACCGAAACAACATACTATTGACCGACTTACCCGAAAAGACCTCCAAGCTGATGCTTTTCAAGAAGTCGCAAAAACTAATCGACCGTTTTCTGTTTATTCTCTTTGCCGAAGACCGTGGACTATTGGTGCCAAACTCCATCAATACCGTTCTCAAAGAATGGAAAGCCTTGGCCGATTTGGATGTCGAAGTGCCGCTATACGACCGCTACAAACAATACTTTGGCTATCTCGACACGGGTCGCAAAGGCACTGAAAAGAAAGAAGAAATCTTTGCCTACAACGGTGGACTTTTCCAACCTGATGCCATACTTGATGCGGTTATCATTGACAACGAAATGTTGTACCGCCATACTTTAAAGCTGTCCTCTTACGACTTCGAAAGTCAGGTGGATGTCAATATTCTGGGACATATTTTCGAACATTCCTTAAACGAAATCGAAAGTGTCAATGCCGAAATTGAAGGAACCGATTTCGACAAGCAAAAAACCAAACGCAAGAAAGACGGTGTTTTCTATACCCCAAAATACATTACCAAATACATAGTCGACAATACGATTGGTAGACTCTGCACCCAGAAAAAACAGGAACTGGGCATCATCGACGAGGAATATGCCAAAGGCCGCAAGAATCGCCAAACCACCACCATCATAAAGCTGGACCAGCAACTCAAGGACTATCGCGAATGGCTCTTGGACCTCACCATTTGCGACCTGGCTTGTGGCTCGGGAGCTTTCCTGAACCAAGCTTTGGATTTCCTGATTCGGGAACACGCCTACCTGGACGAACTCAACAAACAACTCTTTGGAGGTTTCTTTGTTTTTCCCGATATCGAAAACCAAATTCTGGAACACAACATCTATGGGGTCGATCTCAACGAAGAAAGTATTGAAATTGCAAAACTCTCTTTGTGGCTGCGCACTGCCAAACCCAAACGAAAACTGACCAGCCTTAACAACAACATCAAATGCGGGAACTCGCTTATTGACAGCAAAGCCATTGCCAATGACAAAGCTTTCAACTGGAAGGAACAATTCCCGGAAGTGTTTGCCAAAGGAGGTTTCGATGTGATAATTGGGAATCCACCTTATGTTAGAGCGGAACTTTTAGGAGATTATAGAGATTATTTTAGTAAAAACTATAGTGTGTTTCATCCTGCAAGTGATTTGTTTGCTTATTTCTATGAATTGGGTGTTTCCATCATAAATATAACGGGAAGTATGGGATTCATATCTAATACTTTTGATAAAACGAGTGCAGGAAATGTTTTAAGAAATTATCTCCAACAAAATATTTCGTTTGAAAAATATATCGATTTTACAGAAGTACAAATATTTGAAGGAGCAACAACTTATCCTGTAATTATAACTCTAAATAAAAATTCTTTATCAAAGACTAATAAATTTGAATATATAAAAATTCCAAAGTCAAGCCAGTCAAAAATAATTGATATTGAATTTCATAAAAATGTAATTGTAAATCAAAATACGCTTTCAAAGGATACTTGGTCTTTTTCTTCATTAAATGAAGCTGTGTTGTTAAAGAAAATATCAAGTTTCCCATCCGTAAGACAAACATTTGGAAAGTGTTATTATGGTGTTAAAACCGCTCTTAATGAAGCATTCATATTAGCAAAAAATGAAGTTTCAAAACATATAAAACCCATTTACGAAGGGAAAGAAATAAAAAAGTGGGTAGTTCCTGCAGCTGAACAACAATTGATTCTGTTTAAAAGTAAATGGACAAAATCAACTTATAGAAATGATATTTCTGAACAAGAAGCTTTGACGATTTTAAAGAAAGATTTTCCTCTAATTATGAATCATCTTTTACCTTACGAAAATTTGGCAAAAAAACGATTCGACAAGGGAGATTTTTGGTGGGAATTGAGAAATTGCGCCTATTACGATTTATTTGAAAAACCAAAAATTATATTTCCAAACCTTCAAAATTCGAACAAATTTGCTTTAGACTCAGAAGGTGTTTACATAAATGCTCCTGCAGTATTTTTGCCTAATTCAAGTAAAACGCTTTTATGTGTTTTAAACTCAAAAGTTGTATGGAAATTTCTATTATCTATCTGCGTGGTTCGTAGTGGTGGATATATTGAAGTGAAACCACAGTATTTTGAACAAATCCCAATACCTAAATTTAAAAACGAAATTGAATTTGAAAATCAAGCTGATTTAATGATTGGTTATGTCTCCTCTTTTCAACAATTAGAATCTAAATTTCAAAAATACTTTTCTTCGAAGTTTTCATTGGACAAACTCTCAAAAAAACTCCAAAACTGGCACCAATTAACTTTTGCTGATTTCATAACTGAACTCAACAAAGCCATTAAAACTGCAGGACATACACCTCTCACAAAAAAAGACGAATTCGAATGGCTGGATTTATTTGAAGAAAATAAAACAAAAGCCCAAACCCTAAAATCACAAATAGAAACCACAGAAAAAGCCATTGATACAATGGTGTATGAATTGTATGGTTTGAGTGAGGAAGAGATTGAGATTGTTGAAAACAGTTAATTTAATATTGATGGAATGTTTACAGTTACACTTAGAAGACCTTTTGATTTTGATAAGTGGGCAGAAAAGTGGGTAGAAAAACTAACAGATAATAGAGTTAAAATTCTTAGAGAAGTTCATAATAATCCAAAAGTAACTAAGAAAGAATTAGAACAAGCAGTGAGCATAAGTGCTTATGCTATAGACAATAACATAGATGTTCTTAAAAATTTAGGACTACTTACTAGAGAAGGAAGTGATAAAGGGGGTAATTGGAGAATCAATTATTTAGTACCATAAGTGGGTAGAAAAGGTGGGTAGAAAAAATCTTGAATTTTAATCCACTTGTATGAACTCTGAAATCCTTTATAAATTATAATTATCCATTTATGGGAGCCATTTTTGCATTAAGCAAGAGTACTAAATACATCATTAATGAATAATTTGCTCGCCATATGATCGCGGTCTAGGCGAGAAAAAAATACTTTTTTAAAAATAAAATTATCTTACTCGTCAATTACTCGCCATTTTGGCGAGCAAAAGAGTAAGATATACACAATAGATTTCAAAAATTCAATAACACCTCAACTGGCGCAAGCGTCCCGCTTGTGTCTATATACATAGACCTATTAACTTATCAATACCCAAAATAAAAGCTATAAAAATATAATTTTAATAAATCCAATCCTTTTCGAATAGGACTCTTGACAAATATTGGAATTATTAGACTAATAAAATATTTAATATGAGAAGCTACAAAAAATAAAAAAAACTAAATTAAGTATATAAATTAAGTATTAATACGTATGTTTGCGTAATAATACTTAATTTTTTGAATTATGATTAAAGTTGTAGTAGTCGGAAACGGAATGGTTGGATACAAATTCTGTGAAAAATTTATCTCAAAATCAGGGCAGGAAAACTATCAAATCACAGTATTTGGAGAAGAGCCAAGACGTGCTTATGACCGTGTACATTTAAGTGAATACTTTGGTGGCAAGTCTGCAGATGATTTGTCGATGAGTACTTTATCTTGGTATGAAGAAAATAATATTAT
>CAMDGJ010000071.1 GCA_945897545.1 Flavobacterium psychrophilum | reverse complement strand
GATGGCATACACATAAGCAGGTTCATTATTTGAAATATAAATTCTGAAACGACTGCCATAAGTATAGGATTTCGAAGTTTTATAAGTGGAACCATTTGTATCTGAATTTAGGGTTACAGGCATCATATTGCCGTCAGATAACATCAACTTTATTTGACCTGAAAGATCTGCCACTAGGGGTTTTGGCTCCGGTAGGTCAATAAACTGGAAGGCATATTTTGTAAATCTGGCAAAATCTGCATACTTAATCCAGACATACCCTTTATTGCCCCATGAAGTACCCCAACTATTTTGTATTTCAAAAGCCCCACCATATTTAGTGTCATCATACCCTACCACACACATCGCATGTCCACCGTAAGTTTTGAGAGGCTCTTCTTTAGGTTCCCAAACCACACCGCTAAACATAAAGGATTCGGGACAAATCATACCGATAACCACTGGTTTCATTTCTGAAATTGATTTTCGTACGGACTGCACTTTAATTTGGGAAGCATCTTCGGTATTAAAAATGCGCATATAATCTTTAATTTTTTCCGACAAAGCATTTTCAAGTTGCGCACTAGTAATCTTAGGAAGACACAATCCTGGTGTATTGGCGCTTTTTAAAGATCCATAATCTTTCATAACCAAAAAAGCTTCAGCTACAGAAGATCCTCCACTACAAATACTGTCATCTGGTTTTAACATTCTAAACAGAAAAGGAGCAGAGTAGGCATTTTTTGTTATGATGTTTACGTCTTTCCAATTATTCTTTATGGCCTGAAGGATAGTCCTGCCACAGTAAGCAGCTGCCCAGGAAGTGCAGGTACCGTGATCCCCCTGATTTTCTGGAATTGGAGCAAACGCTTTTAAACTGACAGCAGCCGGTACAATTTCTAAACCGCGAGTAAGTTTGGCTTTTTGTGGAATAGCCGAATAGGTTTCGTCATCAAAATCCATACCCTTAGCATATTTTTTTTGTGCCGAACATAGTAATACAAAAAATAGAAATGAAATAAGCATAATTTTTTTCATAGTTGGTATTTTATTAAGTTATTGGTGAGAGGAATTTAATTTTATGAATCGTTGAACCTTATTATTTATACTATAAATAACAGTCCAGATAATTAAATTCATTAGAATGAAGTCATTAAATAAACTCGTATTTAAATCAAATATAATAAAAAAAGCATAGGTGCAAAAAAAAAGATATAGGTGCCAAATCTCCTTATTACAACATCTTTAAAAATTTGATTCTTAGTGAAAGTAAAAAACAAAGAAAATGAGTTTGCCAAAATATAACCTTTAACCCTAAATTTGATATCAATTTTTGATTTGGTTGACTATTTAAATAATTTAATTATGAATATTGTCCATAGTAATCGATTTTGAATAAAGTCATGTAAAATAGAGGGTGTTTAGAAAAAATATCGTCTATAATTTTATTACACCTTTTGAAGTTTGTTTATTAAAAGTTGATGTCTTTGTATATCGTCATGATAAAGCGGAAGAATTAAGTCAAATTTAAACAAAATGAGCCCGATACAATATCGAACTCATTATTATCAAAATTAATTATAAATTTGTCTAAACTTTTGGGTTCAGTCTAAAATTTCAAGACTTTATTAGTTTAATACAATGTCAATTTTTTCTATTCCAAAATAAAATTTACACTCACATTTGCCGTAATTTCTATTTCGCCAATTGCCAATGTTTCTCTTGGAGCAGAATCGCTCATCGCCATTGATTTCATTGCATACATTCTGGGTTGAGGAACATAAATTTGTGAATTATCCGATATCAAAATAGCTTTACCTACTTTTTGCCCTAAAACCGAAACAAAATCTTCAGCTTTTGCTTTGGCATCCTTCATCGCTAATTTTCGAGCCTCAGATTGCAATTGAATCATTTTTGAAGATTTGAATTCTACATTGTCAATTCTGTTGATTCCTTCATTGACCAAACCTTCCATCAAAGCATCATATTTAGATAAATCTTTCAAAAGAATTTGAACAGTTTGGGTGGCTACATAATTGTATTTCTTTTTTTCGTAATCATAATTTGGATTCAAAGCAATGCGTTGCGTTTGAAAATCTTCTGAGTCAATATTCGACTTCTTGATGAATTTCAAAATTCCGTCCATCTTTTTGTCATTTTCTCGCTTTACATCATCAGCCTTTACTCCTTTAGTTTCAATCGAAATGGAAATCGACGCTTGATCTGGGGCTACTTTGACTTTTCCTTCCCCCGATACATTAATCATTGGAACTTGTTTTTGCTCTTGTGAATACGAATTTGCCATAAATACTAAGGCAAGAATTAAAATTACTTTTTTCATTTTTATTAATTTTTATTAATTTTTATTAATTTTTATAAGTTTTAGAATCTGAATCCAAATCTTGTGCCAATTATAACTTACCCAATTTTGCCATCACAAAAAGAATAATGATGGGAATTGCTAAAAGCACTACCATAAAGGTATTATCTACAATCATTGTCGGCTCTTTTAGCAAAGTAATTAAATAACCGCCAATAGCACCTCCAAAATGAGCCGTGTGACCAATGTTATCGTTCTTGGCTTTCATTCCATAAATAGAATACAACAAATAGCCAATGCCAAAAAGATAAGCCGGAATGGGAATGGGGATAAAAAACAAGTATAAGTTCATCGTTGGATCAATAAGAATTGCGGAATACAAAATCCCAACTACGGCACCTGAAGCTCCAATCGCTCTATAACTATACTCATTTTTGTGCATCAAAAAGGTCAGGAGACTACCAAAAACAAGGCTTGCCATATAAATCAAGAAGAAAGATGCGCTTCCAAAATAATTTATTACCACTGGGGCAAACATATAAAGGGTAAACATATTGAAAAACAAATGTCCCATATCGCCATGCAAAAATCCCGAAGTAATTAACCTTATCTGTTCTCCTGCTCGAATGCTACCAATGTGAAATTCAAACTTCCTAAAAAATGCCAAATCGTTAAATCCTTTAAAACTGAATAAAATAGTGACGGCAATAATAACAATTAAAATAGTGCTCATAAAAAATTTGTTGTTTTTAAAAGTGTAAATCTAATTAATATAATGGTTATAAAAACAGGTTACGTACCATAATCTGTCAACCATAAGGATTTTTTGGATTATATTTGTTGAAAATATTTTATTTAATGCGTTTCATAATTTATCTACTAGTTTACCCTTTTTTATGGTGCATTTCGATGTTGCCTTTTAAAGCATTATATCTATTTTCTGACTTTATTTACCTAATCGTTTATTATGTAATTGGTTATCGAAAAAAAACGGTTCGAGAAAACTTAGCTTTGGCATTGCCTCATTTATCAGATCAGGAGCGATTGGATATCGAAAAAAAATCATTTCGACATTTGTGTGATATGTTCCTCGAAATGATAAAAACGATGACCATTTCAAAGGAAGAAATCAGCAAACGTTTCGTGTTTACCAATCTGGAAGTATATAATAAATTGGAGTCTAAAGAAAAAAGTATCTCTATGATGCTGGCGCATTATGCCAGCTATGAATGGGCAATTTCGATGAATGCCTACGTGACATATAATGCTTTTGCCATTTACAAAAAAATCGCTAATCCTTATTTTGATAAATTAGTTCGCAACATTCGCTCTAGATTCAAAGCTACGCTTATCACCACCAAAGAAACTATTCCATTAATTATAAAGAATAAAATGAGTAATGAGTTGTCTATTTTTGGGTTTGCAAGTGATCAATCACCCAAGGTTTCCTCCGCTTTTCATTGGCAAAAATTTATGGGAATAGAAGTTCCTGTTCATACGGGTGCGGAAATGCTGTCGAAGAAATATGATATGAATGTAATTTTCTTAAAAGTAAAAAAGGTAAAACGCGGCTTTTACGAAGCCAGTTTAGAAGTCCTCTCGGAAAATGCTTCAAAAGTTCCTGATTATGAAATCACAGATAAATTCCTAAAATTAGTAGAACAGCAAATTTATGAAGCTCCAGAATATTATTTATGGACTCATAAACGATGGAAACACAGAAGATAGTTTTTAGGTTGCAGGTTTCAGATTGCAGCGTGATTTAATCAAAAAAATGGGTGAATCTGTGGCGAAATTTTGAAAAGAAAATCCGGTTTCAAAATATTTTTCGAAACCGTTTTCACTTGATACGATTTAAACCCTAAAGCCCAGCTGCTGCTTTAATTTCATCTATAATTCTTAATGCTAAATCATCTGCTTTTTCCTGAGTTGCTGCTTCGGTATAAATACGAATAATCGGTTCTGTATTCGATTTTCTTAAGTGAACCCATTCGGTTGTAAAATCAATTTTTACGCCATCAATAGTGGTGATATCTTCATTTTTGTATTTCTCGGTCATAGCCACAAGAATCGCATCAACATCGATTTGCGGTGTCAATTCGATTTTGTTTTTGCTCATATAATATTCCGGATACGAAGCACGCAAAGCAGAAACACTCATTTTCTTTTGAGCCAAATGGGTCAAAAAAAGCGCCACGCCCACCAAACTATCTCGACCATAATGCAATTCAGGGTAAATAATCCCGCCATTTCCTTCGCCTCCAATGATAGCATTGTTCTTCTTCATTAATTCCACTACGTTCACCTCGCCTACTGCGCTGGCTTCATAGTTTCCTTTATGAGCATTTGTTACATCTCTTAGAGCACGCGATGACGACATATTCGAAACTGTATTTCCCGGCGTTTTACCCAACACAAAATCGGCACAAGCCACCAAAGTATATTCTTCACCAAACATTTCTCCGTCTTCACAAATAAATGCAAGTCTGTCAACATCAGGATCAACGACTACACCTAAATCCGCTTTTTCTTTGACTACCAATTCCGAAATATCGGTCAGATGTTCCTTCAAAGGTTCCGGATTATGTGGAAAATGTCCATTGGGTTCGCAATATAATTTCACCACTTCAACGCCCATTAATTCTAACAATTTTGGAATAATAATTCCTCCAGACGAATTCACTCCATCAACAACCACCTTGAATTTAGCTGCTTTTACGGCTTCAATGTCTACCAAAGGCAAATTCAACACTTCGTCGATATGAATATCCATATAAGCATCATTTTCAGTGATTTCACCCAAACTATCTACATCCGAAAAGTCGAATGCTTCGGCTTCGGCAATTTGTAGAATTTTCTCCCCTTCGATACCATTCAAAAACTCTCCTTTTTCGTTTAACAATTTCAAGGCATTCCATTGTTTTGGATTGTGTGAAGCGGTAAGGATAATTCCGCCATCGGCATTTTCCAAAGGAACTGCTACTTCAACCGTTGGTGTTGTCGAAAGTCCTAAATCAATCACGTCAATGCCCAAACCTATTAATGTATTTACCACCAAATTATGAATCATTGGTCCAGAAATTCGAGCATCGCGACCTACAACAACTTTTAGCTTATGGCTTTTGGCTTTTGGTTTTTGGCTTAAAAGCCAAGTTCCATAAGCCGAAGCAAATTTCACCGCATCGACTGGTGTGAGGTTTTCCCCTACTTTTCCGCCAATGGTTCCCCGAATTCCTGATATAGATTTTATTAAAGTCATAATATTTTAGATTTTAGATTTTTGACTACAAATATAATAAACGGAGTTTATAAAAGTCATTTAAAATCCATAGATTAGACGAATGAATTTCTTAGCACACATATACCTCTCTGGAGACAATGATTTGATGAAAATTGGCAATTTTATGGCCGATGGCATTCATGGAAAACACTTTGATAATTTCCCGATGGCCATTCAAAAAGGAATCATTTTGCACCGTGCTATTGACACTTTTACAGATGCTCATCCCGTATTTAGACAAAGTACCAAAAGGCTTCACGCCAATTACCATCATTATTCGGGTATCATTGTGGATATTTTTTACGACCATTTTTTGGCAAAGAACTGGAGCAATTATTCCAATGAAAAATTGGAAGATTATTCAGAACGTTTTTACCAATCTTTGAGAGATAATTATACTGATTTGACTCTAAAAACCCAAAAAATGATGCCTTATTTAATAGAATACAATTGGTTAGTGAGTTATCAAACCATTGAAGGAATCGAAAGCGTTTTGGCAAAAATGGATATCAGAATGAAACGCGATTCGATTATGCGTTTTTCAGTGGCTGAATTGAGAACGTTTTATTCCGAATTTGAGTCAGAATTCACGGCTTTTTTTGACGAGTTGATTAAATTTACCAACCAAAAAATAATTTTGTTATGAAAAAAATAATTCTTATTTTTTTCCTTTCTTTTTTCTATTTACTCCCAATCAAAACTGTTGCGCAAACTGGTTTAGTAACCTCTAAAGCAATGGTAGTTTCAGCGCGTGAGGAAGCTTCAAAAATTGGTGTCGAAATTATGAAAAAAGGTGGTAATGCCTTTGATGCTATGGTCGCTACAGAATTGGCTTTGGCTGTTTCTTACCCATTTGCAGGAAATATTGGAGGCGGAGGATTTATGGTGTATCGAAAAGCTAATGGAGAAACCGGAGCGCTTGATTATCGCGAGAAAGCACCATTAGCTGCCACGGCAGCTATGTATTTAGACCAAAACGGAAATGTGATTCCTAACCTGAGCGTCAATGGGGCATTGGCAATTGGTATTCCGGGAACCATCGCTGGAATATTTGCAGTTCACGAAAAATTGGGTAAACTTTCTATAGAAGAAATTATGAAACCTGTAATTGCTTTAGCAAAAAAAGGAGTCGTGGTTACTCAAAAACAGGAAAAAATGCAACAGAATTATCGGAATGATATTATAAAAGTAAGTGGTGCGGAAACCTTGCTTGCACAAAATTATAAAACTGGTGATACCATAAAATATCTAGCCCTTTCCGAAACATTAACCCGAATAATGAAAAATGGTGCAGCTGAATTCTACAAAGGAGAAACTGCCCAAAAAATTGTCAGTTTTATTAAAAAAAATGGCGGAATTATTACTCTTGAAGACTTATCGAAATATGAAGCAAAATGGAGAACGCCAATTTCCTTTAAGTATAAAAATCTGAAACTTATTTCAATGTCGCCACCTTCAAGCGGAGGAATTACTTTGCAACAAATGATGAAAATGATTGAACCATTTCCTATTGCAAAATATGGACACAACAGCGAAAAATCCATACAACTAATGACTGAAGCAGAGCGGAGAGGGTATGCCGACAGAAATTATTTTCTGGGAGATCCTGATTTTGTGAAAATTCCGAAAAACGAGTTGCTCAACAATACTTACTTAAAAAATAGAATGAAAACATTCGATTGGAATAAAGTTTGAACATCCATTGGAAACCGAAAATGTAATCGAACGTTTTTCAAATTCAGAGAATATGTGGCTCAATAGAAGTGCGATTCTTTTTCAATTGGGTTACAAAGGAAAAACCAATTTTGAAATTCTAAAATCAGAATGTGAAAAACATAAAAATTATAATGAATTTTTCATCCAAAAAGCTATTGGATGGGCATTGAGAGAATATGGAAAAACAAATCCTGAAGCGGTAAGAAATTTTGTAAACAGCACCAATTTAAAAACTTTAAGCCAAAAAGAAGCCTTAAAAAATATAAACTGAACTCAAAAATAGTAGTAAATTAGCATTCTTTTAAAAACACAAAATGTTCAAAAAATATTTCAATAAAATTGAAGGCTTTGCTTTCCTGGCACAAAATAAACTCAGCAATAAACAATTTATTTTCTTATCTAGTGTTTTAGTTGGAATTTTATCGGCTTCTGCCGTAATTGTTTTGAAATCTTTTGCGCATTGGGTTTTTCAATTTGCTACTTATATCAACGGAATTTTAAAACTAAGTTTCATCAATAGTATTTTGCCAATAATCGGAATTTTACTGACGGTTTTTGTGGTCAAAAGAGTCTTGGGTGGCACCATCGAAAAAGGAACTTCACAAATTTTGTATGCCGTTGCTAAAAAAGCCAGTATCATTCCCCGAAAACAGATGTATGCCCAAATTATCACAAGTTCGCTAACTGTGGGTTTAGGAGGTTCCGCAGGATTAGAAAGCCCAATTGTGATAACCGGTGCTGCTTTTGGTTCGAATTATGCTCAAAGATTTAAATTAAGATATAAAGACAGAACCCTTCTTATAGGCTGCGGAGTTGCAGCCGGAATTTCTGCCGCTTTTAATGCTCCCATTGCAGGAGTACTGTTTGCCATCGAAGTTTTGCTGGTCGATGTAAGCATTTCGGCCTTTACTCCTATTATGATTGCAGCCGCAACTGGTGCTTTGGTTTCTAAAATTGCTTTGGATGAAAGCATATTATTGTCCTTCAATCAACAACAAAGCTTCGATTATCATAATATTGCGTATTATATTTTACTCGGATTATTCACAGGGTTAATCTCTGTTTATTATTCGAGGAATTTTCAAAAAGTGGAACATTTTTTTAACCGTCTACGATTAAAGCCTTATAAAAAAGCACTTTTTGGCGCTACGATTTTGGCATTATTAATTTTTATTTTTCCAACACTTTTTGGCGAAGGGTACGAAAGCATCAAGACTTTATCTGAAAGTGATCCGGGAAAATTATTGGAAAACACCTTGTTTAGCGGTTTTAGAAATAATAGTTGGGTACTTCTACTATTTGTGGGATTAACGATGATGCTCAAGGTTTTTGCAACGGGAATCACCTTAGGAAGTGGCGGAAACGGCGGTAACTTTGCTCCTTCCCTATTTTTAGGTTCGTATGTTGGTTTTTTCTTTTCCAAATTTTTAAACTTGACTGGACTTACAAAATTACCTATCACCAATTTTACATTGGTGGGAATGGCGGGAATTCTCAGCGGATTGTTTCACGCACCATTAACCGCAATTTTCCTTATCGCTGAAATTACAGGTGGTTACGACTTGATGATTCCGCTTATGATTGTTGCTTCCATCAGTTTTGCGATTTCAAAACGCTTCGAAAAACATTCTTTGGACGTGAAAAGTTTAGCCAGAAAAGGACACGCATTTACCAGCAATAAAGACACAAACATCCTTTCGACATTAGATACGAATTCCATCATTCAAACTGATTATTTAACGGTTTCTCCAGATGAAAATCTAGAAAAATTAGTCGATTTGATATCTCATTCTAACCAAGTAATTTTTGCCGTCGTCGATTCAGAAAAAGAATTGCTTGGCATAGTTCATTTTAATGATATTAGAGAAATAATATTCAATCAATATCGAGTAAAATTTACTTTTGTAAAAGAAATAATGAAAGCTTCCATAGATGTTATCTACCCTACAGATAGTATGGAAACGGTAATGAATAAATTCGAAAAAACAAAAGTTCACTTTCTGCCCGTACTTAAAAACGGAAAATACTTTGGCTTTATATCTAAATCATTTGCATTGGAAGCCTATAGAACCAAGTTGAAATCGATGACAATAGAATAAATTTTTAATATCGGATAGATGTTAAATTTGTTTTATCCGATATTATATGTATCGTTGTTGGATTATGTGGAAAATCGATTTAACATATCGAGAGGAATTTCAAACAACCTTTGATAGATTGTATGCCAAAAAACAAGTTTTGCAATCCAGCAGACCGTTGCCTACTATCGCTTTGCACAAAATCAGAGAAAGCCTTTCGGTTGAATGGACCTATAATTCAAATGGTATTGAAGGGAATACCTTAAGTCTTCGAGAAACACAAATGGTTTTGCAAGAAGGTATAACCGTGAAAGGGAAATCGCTTCGGGAACATTTCGAGACACACAATCACGATAAAGCAATTGACTATTTATTTTCAATTATAAATGACGATTATAAGTTGCGAAGCATTGATATTCTTTCGCTTCACGGCTTGGTTTTGCGCTCCATAGAGGAAGATTTTGCAGGTCGAATTCGCAATGGTGGCGTTAGAATTACTGGCGCAAATTTCACTCCGCCAAACGCAAATAAAGTTTCTGATTTACTCGACGAATTAATAGATTTTGTAAACACGAATCCCCAGCAACTCAATGATATTGAGCTCGCGACTGTTTTTCATCATAAATTAGTTTGGATTCATCCATTCTTTGATGGTAATGGTCGAACGGTTCGATTGGCAATGAATCTATTGCTGATGCGTTCGGGATTTCCGCCGGCAATTATCTTGAAAAATGACAGGATAAAGTATTACAAAGCGCTCAATCAGGCGAATGGTGGCAATTATCAAAAACTCACTCTTTTGATGTGCCAATCGCTCGAAAGAACGTTAAATATTTACCTCAATGCCTTGCCCGATAACGACAATGAGTATGTAGTGATTTCAAATTTGGTGCAAGAACCCAATATGCCTTACGGTCAAGAATACATCAGTTTGTTGGCGCGACAAGGAAAAATTGATGCTCACAAAGAAGGTCGAAACTGGCTCACCACACGGAAAGCTGTTGAAGAATATGTTGCTACAAGAAAGAGAAAACGCTAACGAATTGGTTGGCGTTTTTTATGTGATTTTTTTATCTTTATTTGACTTCAGTCAAATTTTAGTTTAAAACTTAAAGAGTATAATTTTGTCATTTCGACCGCAGGGAGAAATCACATTACGAGAGCAACAAATGTGATTTCTCCCTGCGGTCGAAATGACACATTCAATATATATTTTTTTTAAGAACACCATTATTTATCTCTAAATTTGACCAAGGCACTTTATTTTCATCCATTAAAAATATACTATGTCAGCATTAGAAAACAGTTTTTTACAACTTGAAAATGTAAAAGTTATTGATAGCTTCATTCCTTATTCGAAATATACTCCGATAGATTTATCGATTGCAAACATTGAATTATCCAAAATAGATTTGGTAAACGCCGAAATTTTTGAAACTTTCATCGAAAATCATCTTCAAATAAAAAATGCCAAAGTAGCTTTTGGAGGATACAATGAAGAACGAAATTTATACAAATCCAGTCACTTATTCAATAACGAAGAAAAAGAAGAAAGAAACATACACCTTGGTATCGATTTATGGATTAAAGCTGGAACACCCATATTAGCAGCACTTCACGGAACCGTTTATGGTTTTGATTATAATACAGGAAAGGGAAATTATGGCCTAACAATTATCTTGAAACACAGTCTTGAAAATCAAAATTTCTATACATTATACGGCCATTTATCGATGGAAAGCATTACCGAAATTGAAATTGGAACCGTTTTCCAAAAGGGACAAAAAATCGCTACTTTAGGAGATGTATCAGTAAATGGCGGTTATTCTCCACATTTGCACTTTCAAATAATTAAAGATATAAAAGATTATATAGGTGATTATCCGGGTGTTTGCAGCATAACTGACTTAGAATATTATTTAGAAAATTGTCCTGATCCAAATTTATTGCTAAAAATTATGTAAGGCATAAAAAAAGTACTGGATTACAAAAGTTAATAAAAAAATGACTTTTTTACACGAAAAAATAAGTATCTTTACTACTATTACCGGTAGTTATTTCAAATTTTTTCATTAAAAATGAAAAAAAATGAAATATACAGAGGCATTATACAAAAACGATTGTACTAAAATTAATCAACTTAATAGTATAACTTTTTTCGAAATGACTGCAAACGAAAACACAATTAATAAATTATACACCGCATTTGCAAATGCAGATTCAGCTAAAATGTGTGAATGCTACCACTCAAAGGTGCAATTTCGTGACCCTGCTTTTGGGTTATTAAAAGGAAAAGAGGTTTGCCAAATGTGGAAAATGCTCATCGAAAGAACTAAAGGGAATTTAAAAATAGAATTCTCCGAAGTTGAAGCAAATGACTATTTAGGTTCTGCTCTTTGGATTGCAAGTTACCGTTTTAGCAAAACAAATAGGCAAGTAGTAAACACAATCGCAGCTAAATTCCACTTCAAAGAAGGATTAATAATCAAACATACCGATGATTTTGATATTTGGAAATGGGCAAAACAAGCATTAGGAATAAAAGGATTTCTCCTAGGCTGGACAGGTTTTATGCAGAAAAAAATTCAGGAACAAGCGCGAATGGCTCTAAAAACGTATAGCGAAAAAAAATAAAACAAAAATTCTTATTTTGATTGGCTCATTTCCTACGAGCAGTTAAAATAACACAAATCGTCTGTTGTTTTTAATAAATTCTGATTTTATTGGGGAAGATTATCATAAATACGCTTATAT
>CAMDGJ010000070.1 GCA_945897545.1 Flavobacterium psychrophilum | reverse complement strand
GCCATCAACATCTGATAATTTAAGCAATTCATTAGAATATTTTATCGCTTTTGATTCACTTCCGCCAACAAAACTGGGCAATTGAATGTATATCATAACTAACGCCCACCGCGCTTCGATATGCTTTGGATTTAGTTCAATCGCTTTTTCAAATGATTGTTTTATTTCGCTAATCATTCCGAGAGCCTTCAATTTGCTTGATTCTTTGGCTTTCATCCCAAGCACTCCACCGTATTTGTAATAATAAGTGGCCTCGGATGGATTTAGTTGTTTCAGCTTTTTATAATATACTAAAGCTTTGTCCCAAGATTTATTGCGTCCTGCTATATCTCCTAGATATTCCATCGTTTTTAAATGAGAAGGATTTTCTTTTAAAAAACTTTCAAAAACGGGCTGTGCTTGCTCATATTTCTCGGCTTTAAATAATTTCTCAGCTTTGTTATAATCAGATTGGGACCACATCATTATTGGGAAAACTAAAAAAAATAGTACTACTTGTTTCATTTGTCAAAAATAAGGAAATTTCTAAAAGAATAGGGAGATTTTTTTGCTTTAAGGCAAACCAAATAATAATACTAAACAAACATTATCATAACATATAGCCGTTAGTTTTGTAAAAACATAATATGAAACAAAAACGGAAAATACCCTTAGTAGTAATTAGTGATGTCCATCTTGGAACTTACGGCTGCCACGCCAAGGAATTACTACATTATTTAAAATCAATACAACCCAAAACTTTGGTTTTAAACGGCGATATTATCGATATGTGGAGTTTTAGTAAACGCTATTTCCCCGTTGCTCACATGGAGGTATTGCGGTATATCATAAAAATGTCTAATCAAGGAACTCGCGTCATATACATTACGGGAAACCACGACGAAGCTCTGAGAAAATACTCGGATTTTATTTTAGGAAACTTAGAATTGGTTGATAAACTAATCTTAGACTTGGACGGAAAAAAAACTTGGATTTTCCACGGTGATGTCTTCGATTCCTCCACAAAAGGATACGCAAAAATATTAGCCAAGTTAGGAGGAAAGGGATATGACTTACTAATTTTGATTAATAGTTTCGTCAATTGGATTTTGGTTTCTTTCGGAAGAGAAAAGAGAAGTTTTTCTAAAGCAATTAAAAATAGTGTGAAGAGAGCAGTTGCTTTTATCTCCAATTTTGAAACTACCGCTGCCGAAATTGCCATCGAAAAAAAATACAGCTATGTAGTTTGCGGTCACATTCATATGCCTCAAAAAAAGATGGTTAAAACCAAATTTGGTAAAGTCTTATATTTAAATAGTGGCGATTGGGTAGAAAACCTCACTGCTTTAGAATACAAAAATGAAAAGTGGAAGATTCATTATTATAAAAAATCTGACCACCCTGATATTGAAAATAAAGAGGTCCAAGCTGTAAATGATATTGTTTCTAAAATTTTATCAAATTAAGTAGTATAGTTTTATCCAATAACTTTCACACAATCTATGAAAATATTTTATGCCATCCAAGCCACTGGCAATGGGCACATTAGTAGGGCTATTCAATTATATCCTTATTTAAAAAAAATTGGCAACGTCGATTTCTTTCTTAGTGGCAACTACGCCAGTTTAAATGTTGATTTGCCTATAAAATTTAAAAGTGAAGGCTGTAGTTTGCATTACAGCAAATGTGGCGGATTAAATTATTGGGGTATTGCCAAAAACATCCAACCTATTCAAATGTATAAAGACGCCAAAGCATTGCCTTTGAAGGACTACGATGTTGTGATCAACGATTTTGATTCTATTACTTCGTTGGCTTGTAAAATACAAAAAGTACATTCAGTGCAGTTTGGTCATCAAGCTAGCTTTGTTTCAGAAAACACACCAAGACCGGAAAAAAAGAGTATTATGGGCGAGATGATTCTCAAACATTATGCACCTTCGCCAAAGCATATTGGATTGCATTTTGAAAAATATGATTCTTTTATTCATCCTCCAATCATCAAAGATCAAATTGTTCAAGCCGAACCTAAAGACTTAAAACATATCGCGGTTTACTTACCTTCTTTCCAAAAGGATTGTTTGGAGAAAGCATTCCATAAACTTCAAGACATTCAATTTCATTGGTTTTTGAACGATATTCAAACTAAACATTCCGTTGGAAACATTACATATTTTCCTGTAAATCAAAAATTTTTCAACGAAAGTTTAATTAATTGTCACGGAATTATAACTGGCGGTGGTTTTGAAACTCCTGCCGAAGCTTTATATTTGAGAAAAAAAATACTAAGTATACCCATCAAAAATCATTACGAACAAGAATGCAATGCGGCTGCTTTGAAAAAAATGGGTGTTCCGGTGGTTTTTGAAGTAGGAGACAATTTTGATGAAATTATAGAAAATTGGCTGAATACGGAAACAGAAAATCCAACTATTCAAGCCAATAATATTAATGAAACCTTGCAGTATTTATTTGACACGTATAACAAATAACCACAACAAAAGAGCTCTATTTCTAGAACCCTTTTAACTGAAATATTTCACCTTTTAGTCATTCAACATTTTCCACAGTTTATCTTTCAACTCAGATAGTCCTTGTTGTGCAACCGAAGAAATAAACATATAAGGAATAGCCGCAAACTCTTTATCTAATTGAATTTTCAATTCTGCTTTAAGTTCATCGTCTAGCATATCACATTTTGATATTACTAAAAGACGTTCTTTGTCTAGCATTTCTGGATTGTATTTTGTCAATTCGTTTACTAAAATATCATATTCTGCCTTAATGTCAGGAGTATCAACTGGAACTAAAAATAGTAAGGTGGAATTTCTTTCAATATGACGTAAGAAATAATGTCCCAACCCTTTTCCTTCGGCTGCACCTTCTATAATTCCGGGTATATCGGCGATCACAAAAGATTGAAAATCTCTATAGGCTACAATTCCAAGATTTGGTTTTAAAGTCGTAAACGGATAATCGGCAATTTTAGGTTTAGCAGAAGTCAAAACAGATAGTAAAGTTGATTTACCAGCATTTGGAAAACCTACTAAACCGACATCAGCCAAAACTTTAAGCTCCAAAATTACATCCATTTCTACACCAGGCAAACCCGGTTGCGAATATCTTGGAGTTTGATTCGTCGCGCTTCTAAAGTGCCAATTGCCTAATCCGCCTTTTCCGCCACGAGAAAGAATTTGTTTCTCCCCATCTTCGGTAATTTCGAATAAGGTTTCGCCAGTTTCTTTGTCTTTTACAACAGTTCCTAGTGGAACTTCTATGAACTTATCATCACCATCAGCACCTGTACTTCTATCTCCACCACCATCACCACCGTGACCGGCTTTTATATGACGTGCAAATTTCAAGTGAAACAAGGTCCAAAGCCCTTTATTTCCAACTAAATAAACGTGACCACCACGACCACCATCACCACCATCCGGACCACCTTTTTCAATAAATTTTTCTCTATGTAAATGCGTAGATCCTTTCCCTCCTTTTCCGGAAGAAACATATATTTTTACATAATCTACAAAATTTCCTTCAGTCATTTTAATTTTAGATTTTAGATTTTAGATTTTAGATTCCAATACTGAAACCTGCTATCTGCTATCTGCTTTTTAATTTTTCAAGGCTTTCACCATCACTTTATCAATCTTCACGCCATCCATATCTATGACTTCTAACTCCATTTTTTGCCAAACCAACTTTTCTCCTTCTTTCGGGATATGCGCTAACTCTGTCATTATTAATCCACTCACCGTGGTCACTTCGTAATCATTTATCAGTTCATCTAATTCGAAATAAGTCAGAAAATCGTGCAACGAATAATGCCCGTCGACAAGCCAAGTCCCATCTTCTCTTTCGATTAACTGAAAATCATCTTTATAAAAATCAGATGCATCTCCAACTAAAGCTTCCAGAATGTCGTTCAAAGTAATTATACCCTGAAAAACACCATATTCATCGGAAACAAAAGCATAATGAATACCTGATTTTTTGAATTGTTCCAATGCCTTGTAGGCAGTGGTTTGCTCCATCATAAAAGGTGCTTCGGTCATAATATCTGGCAAATTGAAATTTGCAGCATCAATGTTAGCAAAAATACTTTTCAAATTTACGACTCCTACTATGTCATCATGATTTTCTTCATAAACCGGATAAATAGAATGCAGCTCCTTGAGCATAAATTCCTTTACTTGAAGCATATTCGAATGCAATGGTAACATAACCACTGATTTTCTATGTGTCATTAAGGAATTTATTTTCCGGTCGCCAATATGAAAAACGCGCTCCACAATATCTTGTTCAATTTCTTGTACTTCACCCCCTTCAGTTCCTTCCTTAATGATGGCTTTGATTTCTTCTTCGGTCACTTTACCGTCGGCAGTGGGTTTTATCTGCAAAACATTCAATAAAAATTCTGTCGAATGAGTTAAAAGCCAAATATATGGTGCGGTAATAATCGAAATTATTTTCATTGGCAATGCAACGGCTTTGGCAATAGATTCTGGATGGTTTAAACCAATTCTTTTAGGTAATAATTCGCCTAAAACCAACGAGAAAAAAGTCAAAATAACCACTACAATTCCCACGGCGAGCGAATGTGCAAAAGGTTTTACTATTTCGAACCCCAAAATAAAAGTTTCAACATCCTTTGTGATTTTGTCTCCACTATAAATACCAGTAAGGATTCCTATAAGTGTTATACCTATTTGAACTGTAGATAAAAATTTATTGGGAGAATTAGATAAATCGAGTGCGATTTGGGCATTTTTGTTACCTTTTTTTGCAGCAGTTTCTAATCTGTTTTTCCGTGCCGATATCAACGCGATTTCAGACATAGAGAACACCCCGTTAAGGAGTATTAAAAAAAATATTATTAAAATTTCCATATTTGATTAGAAAATGTGTACTTCTCTATAAATTATTGATTACTGTGCTCAAACGCTCTGTAATCTCAGCTATTGTTCCAGTTCCACTTACTGGATAAAATTTATTTTGAACTGTATAATATTCCATCAGAGGCGCTGTTTTTTCATTGTATTCTTCATACCGACGTCTGATTTTTTCTTCATCTTGATCGTCAACTCTTCCGCTGGTTTTACCCCTTTCTAGTATCCGATGAATCAGAATTTCGTCATCGGCTTCAAGTGCAATTATAGCAGTAACTTTCCAATGTTTAGTGGCTAAAAAAAGGTCTAATTTCTCTGCTTGTTCTAATGTTCTTGGAAAACCATCAAACAAAAACCCATTTGTGTCTAGATTTTTATTTACTGCATCCTCTAACATTTTAATTGTAACATCATCAGGAACTAAATCGCCTATATCAATATAACTTTTGGCTAATTTTCCTAAAGCTGTTTCATTTTTTATATTAAATCTAAAAATGTCACCGGTTGAAAGGTGCGTCAAATTATATTTTTCTTTTAAAAATTCTGCTTGCGTGCCTTTTCCCGCTCCTGGTTTCCCGAATAAAATAATGTTGATCATTTTGTAAAGTTATTTGTTGTGCGCTGTGCGTTATGTGTTATACGCTTACTCTTATCGCATAACTCATAACGGATAACTATTTAGTCTTTTAATTGATATACTTCGGGTAAATTTCTACCCAAACCATCGTAGTCTAATCCATATCCTACAATAAATTTATTTGGAATTCTAATTCCAACGTAGTCTATTTTAACCGCTTGTTTGTATGCTTCAGGTTTGAAAAAAAGTGTTGCAATTTTAAAATGCTTGACGTTTTGTTTTCTGAATAATTCTTTTAAAGCTAACAAAGTATTTCCTGTATCAACAATATCCTCAATGATAACAACCGTTCGTCCGGTTAAATCTTGGTCTAACCCTATTAATTGCCTTACCTCATTTGTTGAAGTTGTTCCTTCGTAAGATGCCATCTTAATAAAACTCAATTCACAAGGAGATTTATAATGTTTCATGAAATCAGAAACTACCATAAAAGAGCCATTCAAAACTCCAATGAATACTGGCGTTTCATCAGCAAAATCGTCTTCTACCAATGCTGCAATCTTTGCAATGGCAAAATCTATTTCCTCTGCAGAAATAAACGGAACAAATTGTTTATCGTGAAGTTGTATCATATTTTTGTTTTAAAAATAATTGCCAAAGGTACTGAATTCTCCACGTTTAAAAAAACTGAATTTAGGCATAAAATATTATGGCTGCCCGTTAAGCGGACTGAATTTTCAGAACTCAAACGCTTTATGAAAATTAAGCCACGACCCGAGTGAATCGAACAGGCGAAGCAATTAGCATCATTTTCAATGATTTTTTAAAAAACAAATCAGGAAGTCGATGTAATTCTTTAAATCCGCGACTGAAATAATTAGTTGCCATTAGCAACGGATAGTCACTAAATATTTTTAAAAATCTAGGGAAACAACAGTAAGAAAAAGGTTAAAACACTTATTCTTGTGCAACTTCGAGAAAATTTAGAAGAAAATAAAATAGCATTTTCAAAATTAAGGGTCTTAGAAGAAATTCAAAAATATTCAGCCTCCTGTTTTACTTTCTCTTTATTGTCGACTTGAATCATTAAAAAAAAGGCTGCCTTTATAAAAAAGAAAGCCTTTGATCATTTTTAAAATTAAAAGACTTTTAAACCAAGAGCGAAATACCCCTCAGTTTATTTGTCTGTTTTTTTTACTATCTGGTCTCCTGTAGCACCTTGATTAAGTATTAGCCACAACGGAATTTATTCAAAATTCCAACCTACTGTTAATCCGAATGCAACGGGTTTTATAGTTGCATCTTTGTCGGTGCTATACAATCCGTTTGCTTTTCTATCCGTGACTGATGTTGGATTATAGCTTAAATAAGACTCGTTTTGTTTTTGATCAAGGATTGTTCCATAACCGCTGTCAAGAAACATAGCGGTGTACAAAGCACTCTTTTCTCCCATTTTAAAAGTAAAACCTAACTCAAACGTACTCATTAAAATACCTTTTGTGTTGTACTCTCCTGATGCCGCGTAATTGGTTTGATTTCCAAAACCATATTCTGGCAAATTATCAAGATATAAATTAAAATCTGGGTAGTATGCAACTCCTTTAACTGTTGTTGCAGATGATTTGATTTTGTAATTTATAGGTAAGAAGTATTTAACACCCGCTCTAAAATTGAAATCAATTCCTTTGTTAATATTCTTTTTATACTGCAAAAAAAGTGGAATCTGAATGGCTTGCAATGTTTGATATTCTTTATAATTTCCTGTGGTAACATTATACAAGAATGCCGAACCAGTAGCATCAACCTCAAAATTAGTTAGCGTTGCTGAGGGTTGTTCTAGAAACACCTTTTGCTTATATTGCGCAAACTCAACTCCAGATCCAATACCTATGTGATCCGTCAATGAATATATGTAACCTGCCTTTAATGCTAGGCCAATATCAGTGGCTGACCTCACCCCTTTTACATCACTTTGAATATTCCCTATTCCTGTTTGTATTCCTACATAAAACTGCGCTTTAATTCCTTGAGAGAATAAAATTAGCACAAACCCTACTATATATTTAAGATCAAATTTCATAATTATTTGTTTTTATTGCATTTGAATAATCCATCCTCGTTTCTGTTAAACGAGGACTTCATACTCTTAAATGATTTAATTTATAACTAAAAGGTTTTGTGTGAAGTATTTACCATTTGCTAAGGTCATCCTTACAATATAAATCCCCTCCGTACTTGGCGCAATCATAACCGTTGTTTTACCATCAACCATTTTATCATTCACTAGTACTCCAAGTGCATTAAACACTGTAACACGGGCGTTTTGCAACTTAGCTGAATCTACATTAGTAAAGATTTGGTAACTTGAATTACTTTTAACTGGATTAGGCGCAATCTTTAAATATTCTACTTCTATTAAAGGAGAGAATGTTAAAGGACATGTTGTAATAACAGTACCATCAATTTTTATAGCTTTAGCATAATAGGCTCCATTAAGAGCTCCACTATCTTTAAAATATTGAGTTGTTTGACTCGATACTAAAACTCCATTTTTGTACCAACTTTATGCAATGAAGGCTTTAGAACTATTATCAAAGAAAATAACATCGTCAAAATGTTTTCTAATTAAATTAGGCTGACTATTAACAATTGTTACAATAGCTGTTCTAGTAGCAACATTTCCACTATTATCTGTTACTTTTAGAATAACAACATTCTCACCTAAATCAGCACAACTAAACAACGACTTATCTAGTTCTAATGAACTGATTCCACAATTGTCTGTCGAGCCATTGTTTACATCTGCGGCAGCTATCAATATATTTGACGATGCATCAAGTTGAACAGTGATGTTTTTTGTAATTACTATTGGCATTGTCACATCTTTTACCGTTACCGCAGTTCTGATGCTTTCGCAAGAGTTTAAGGTTTGTGAAGCATAATAAATATTCCCCAAAACCAAAGCCGTTGAGCCGATTAAAAGATTTCCATTGGTTGCTGCATCATACCATTTGATGCTAGTTCCCGTTACCATTAAATTGGCTACTGTGTCAAAATTACAAAAATATTGGGTAGTTGAAGCGTTTGGCGCACTGGTTATATTAATGTTTGCCGTTACCTCCGTTCTCCTACTTTCGGTAGAGTTTATGGTTTGTGAAGCATAATATTTATTTCCAGAAACCAAAGCGGTTGTACCAGTTAAAAGATTCCCATTGGTTGCTGCATCATACCATTTGATGTTTGTTCCCGTTGCTGTTAAATTGGCCACTGTGGCCGAATCGCAAAAAGATTGGCTAGCTGAAGCGGTTGGCGCATGAGTATAAATAACGGTAGTTATTGGACTTACATTATTGGCTAAATCTGTTGTTGTAGCAGTAATATTGCCCGATGTTTGAGGCGCAATTGAAGATACAGGACCATAAGCACCGCTTGGACTAGCAGCAAGTGCTGTTCCTGTTGTTCCGTCAGGGAAAGTCACCGTTACCGTGGTTCCAGGTTCTGCAGTTCCGCTTACCGATAAGGTACCGTTGGCGTTTATGGTTACCGGAGTGGTAACTGTTGGGGCTAACATCGTTTTGAAAGCTACATTTTGTATAGCAGTAAACACATTAATTGTCCCATTAAAATATTTTGTGACAGCATAAACTTTGTAATTTGTATTAGGATTTAGTGCTGTCAAATTGAATATCCTGTTCACGTTGGCTGTAGTTGCAGCATTACCACTAGCAACTATAGTACCACCCGTATAATTTACACCTGCCTCTATTTGCAAATCTGTTGGAACAGTATCAGTACTGTTTACTACTACATAACTGGTCGTACCAGTTTGCGAAGAAGAATAAGTATAGTCTGCCTTTGTAAAAGAAACATTACTGACAGAGGCAGATGCCGTGGCTACTTGAGCAATAATAGCTGTAATATCTGCTAATGTACCAGAAGCATAATACCAATCTAATTCGTCACTCTGTCCATTAAGTAAATCATTGAATCGAACGTACAATGCATAAGAACCGTCACCCGTAGCCGTTATAGCAGAAGTAGCAGGATCTTGGTTTGCAGCATTTGAAAAGGAACAACAAGCATTTATAGATGTGTACGCCCTTGCAGAATTACTAAAAAACAATACTGCCTCTGTGGGAGTAGATACTTTTACTGCTTTGGCCTGTTGAAAGGCAGTAGATAGAACAGTAAAAGCAGTCCCAACTAAATTTCCTCTCTCTTTGGTAGGGCCATCATTATCTCCAACAAAGTCATCACGTGTACCCACCCAGAGACGTACATTACTTGCAGTAGAGCCACTTACATTGGTGATTTTTATTTTTATTCTAATATACCCTCCTGTTTGCTGGAGAGTATAAGTATTCTCTATTAAAAAAAGTTGGGCATTTATTGTTATATTACCCGTAAATTTTATAGAGCCATAACCATCTCCAGTTACAGCATTCGTAATGGTAAATCCAGTATAGTCGTATACAGGATTACTCACTATTGGATTCTCTACAATAGCACCAGCATTAATATTCCAGTTGTTCGTTCCATCACCACCTACCCCCCAACGGATATCTAGAGGATATGTACTAAATGTTAAAGGCCTCCATACCGCTAGTGTTGAATTGTAATAAAACGGCTGTTGCATGTTTCCAGAAGTATTAATGGAGTTCTCTGCACCATTTCCTATTCTTCTTATTCCGTTGTTTAAGATTTTATTCTGCGCATTCAACTGTAAACAAAAAAGCAAATACTATTTTAAGAATAAAATTAGTCTGTGTATTTTTTTTCATTATCATTAAATTTTTTAGATAGTATAATTAACAACTTGCCATACTCAATTATTTTTCTCAAAATCTATGGTTATCGGAATAATATTTTTAACTCCATTAATCGTAAAATCAAGATAATACCTAGCAAATGCCTTGCTATTTTCTATACTTAACGTATGAAAAAGAAAACAAGGTTTGGAAGGATTTAATTCCTGTTTAGTAAGAAAAATAACTTTTTTTCCATTCACCTCAAGATTTGAAGAAATATCAAAAGGCAAGCTACGGTCAAGAATAGAGTATTCCGTAATTTTTTAGAAGATTTGAGTTGGCATTTTATCCTCTAAAGGTCTAAATGACAAACACTGTTGAATTAACTAATCTTAATCCGACTGAGCACTTATTGTATTACAAAAAATACAAAAAAAACATGATAAATAGTAATTTTAATTTAATGTCAATAATTTTTAACAGCTCAAAGTAACAAAATAAAAACTACACAAAAAAAATACATCGTTTAAATGCTAATAAAAACGACACAATACATAAATAAGTAATAAACCCAAATTACGCATTAGAAAAAATAGTTTAAATTAGCCTTATAAATCCTAATGCGTAGCATTAGAAAATTTTCATCTATAGACTTCGATATTTCCTATACCAGCAAAGAGATTACACCTTGGGGCGGAATGGTTTTTTTGAGCCAAATGCTTCGAAAAATCAAGTTTCGAGAACTTATTGACAACAATCCAGACTTGCCAAAATAAGGTTCCAATCGAGGATACAAATCATCGACAATAATCGAGGGATTTATTACTAGTATTTGGTGTGGCGCCAATCGATTTTTGCACACTGAAGTAACTCGCCATGATGTTGCATTAGGTAAAATTTTTGATTGGAAAAACACAGCGGGACAAGACACCTATAAAAGATTCTTCGCAAAGTTTGACCAAGCAAAAAACCAACGAGTTAGTGATTATTTTTATTCGTGGATATTCGATAATTTCAAATTTGACAACTTCACTTTAGATATTGATTCCGCGGTAATGACAAGATACGGCCACCAATAAGGAGCAAAAAAAGGATATAATCCAGCCAAAAAAGGGCGTAATTCTCATCATCCATTAATTGCATTTATAGATGATGTAAAACTTGTTGCCAACATGTGGTTACGTAGTGGCGATACTAGTTCGCCGTATAATTTTTTATCTTTTTTGGAAGACACATTATCTAAATTAAAGAACAAAACAATCAGTTTAATTCGTTTAGATAGCGGTTTTTTTCAATCCGACATTCTTGATTATTTAGAAAATAAAAAAAAAGACTACATCATAGCTGCCAAGTTCACAAAGCCGTTACAAAGGGTTATTGGGGCAAGTACCTCTTGGCTTACTCTTGATACTGGAATAGAAATCTGTGAACAATTATATAAAAGCGACACTTGGAACGAGCCTAGAAGAATTGTAATGGTTCGGCAAAGAATTAAAGACAGGCCAAATGCACCTAGCAAGCAATTAAAACTTTTTTCAGAACAAGAAATTGACAATAATTATCGTTATTCGGCATACGTTACCATCCTGAAATTTGCACCAGCAGAAATATGGAGATTATACCGAGGCAGAGCAAATGCAGAAAATAGAATCAAGGAATTAAAATATGATTTTGGTTTTGATAGTTTCAACCTTCAAAGTTTTTTTGGAACAGAAGCAGCTCTAACATTTGCTATGATATCTTACAATTTAATGGCGCTATTTAGAACTTTTGTGCTCCAAGAAAAAACTCAAAAAACACTCTCGACTTTAAGATATAGAACTTTTGCAATTGGCGCTTATTTTGAAAAAATAAATGAAAATATGGTGTTGAAAATTGCTCTAAACAAAAAACGAAGGGCCTGGTTTGATGGACTTTGGAACTATTCAAAAGCTTATGATTTTAAATTCGATATTTCTAACGCCTAATTTGGGTTTAA
>CAMDGJ010000069.1 GCA_945897545.1 Flavobacterium psychrophilum | reverse complement strand
AATATTCTATTTCAGATTTAAAAGAAGGAATTTATTTTGTGCATTTTACAACGACAGAGATTATAAAAGCCCTTAAGTTAATCGTACGGAAATAAACATTCATAAAGATAAAGTCAAACATGAAAACATCAAAAACACAAACTAATTTTATAATTAATAAAATAATGGTTTGTCTTTACCTTTCCTTAATTTTATTTGTTTCAGGGGCTTTAAAAGCTGCAACTATCAATGTTAGTTCAGTTCCAGCTTTGCAAACAGCCATAAATAATTCAAGTGCTGGGGATGTTATAATACTTGCCGACGGAACGTATCTTAACAATACTTTGAATATTGGCAAGAGTAATATCACGGTAAAGGCAGCTACTCCTGGTCAGGTTTTTTTGAATGGAACCAACGACATCAATATTAATGGGAATTATATCACCTTTAGTGGTTTTCAATTTACCTCTGGAGACATAGGCAGTAATATTGTAATTGAAGTCTATGGGAAAAACAATCTTTTGACACAGTTAAACTTTAGTGGCTATTTTGCCAAAAAATACATCGAAGTCAAAGCGGGAACCCAATACAACCAAATTTCCTATTGCAATATGGAAAAAAAACCTGCAGCAGCCGCTTCTGGATGTACGATTCAAATTTCGACATCACCTACTGTTATTGGCTATCACAAAATACGCTATTGTTCGTTTAAAGATTATTACGGAATAGGTGCCGATTTTGGAAATGAGCCTATCCGAATTGGGTTAAGTACCGAAAATGCAAACAAATCTAGAGCTATTGTTGAATATTGCTATTTTAATAATACAGGTCTTGGTGATAGTGAAAGTGTTTCGATTAAATGTCAGGAAAATACAATTCGGTTTTGCACTTTTACCAATCAGCAAAATGCAATGTTAGTATTTAGAAATGGAGATAATAATGTGGCTTACAGCAATTTTTTTATTAATGCCGGTGGAATAAGGGTTAAAGAAGCCAATAACATATTTTGTTACAATAATTATTTTGAAAATTCAGGTGTCGGAAGTTCTGCGGATGCAGTAACCTATATTTATGATACCACAACTTATCCCGTAGTTTTAAACAACATCAATTTTATTCATAATACTTTTTACAATTGTGGTACTATTGATATGGGTGGAAATGGAGCAACCAATAATACTTGGGCCAACAATATTTTTCAAAAAAGTTCTGGAGCTATTTTTTCTAATCCAAATCTAGGAACAACTTGGGCGGGAAATATTTATCAAGGAACTTTAGGAATGACTGTTCCCTCAGGAATGAATGATATAGATCCTCTTTTGGTTACAAATGCGGATGGTTATAAAGGCTTGTCCGCATCAAGTCCCGCAATAGATGCGGCCAGTTCTAGCTATCCTTCAATTTTAGATATTGCAGTTATTAATGATGATCCTAGCTTATTATTTGATGGAGGAGGAAAATCAAGACCAACAACCATTACTTTAAAAGACGTGGGAAGTGATGAATTTACCACGGCAGCAATTACCAATCATCCTTTGGCAGTTTCAGAAGTTGGCCCTTCTTATTTAGTAGGCCTACTTGCAGTCGATTCAAACGAAATGATCGATTCTCATAACCGCATAGTGATTTTTCCAAGTCCCGCAAAAAATGAAATTACCATAGAAACTTCTGCAGCAATTGGTGATTTATTTTCAGTTTCTATTTTTAATTTAAATGGTCAAAAAGTAAAAATGAGTACTGACTACCAAAACCAAGAAGGCACTAATCGATACGATGTTTCGGATTTAAAGGCGGGGGTTTATCTTGCTGAAGTCAGAAACGATATGATTTCTAAAACCATTAAATTTATTGTAACTAAATAAATTGTAAGTTTAAATAATGAAAAAGCCATTTGCTGTGTTGTTTTGTTTTATGTTAACTTCATTTTTATATAATGGGGCGAATGCCCAGCAAAATACATTTCTAAAAACAGACAATTTTTCTTTTGACAATAATAGCAATAGAGTACAACTAGATCCTCTAAAATCGCCAGGTTTAAATTTTGATTTAAATGATTGGAAACTACAAACGATAAGTTCGTCTAACACTTTTACAGAAATAAGTGCCACAAGTCTTGTTGGAGGATTTTCCAATTCTTTTTTTTATACAAATACTTCCGATGGTTCTATGGTGTTTAGAGTGCCTAGTAACGGGGGCACTACTGGCGGATCAACTTATCCTCGTTGCGAATTACGTCAAATGGGTGGTGGCGCTAATTGGACTTTAGCAGATGCAACAGAGCATTATCTTTATGCGGAGTGCAAAGTAACGCAGGTTGCCAATGCCAAACCTCAAATAATAATTGGGCAAATTCATGGAAGCGAAGCTAATTCTGAAATGATTAAATTACGGTGGTCTGGAGATGAATCTGCTAAATGTTTTGTTGAAGCCCGTTTTGAAGACAATGATGCAAATAAAGCAGAATATGGGGTAAAGTTAGCCACTGGTCTATCATTAGGGGATCTTATTGCTTATACAATTACAATGAAAAGTGGTAAAATAACAGTAACCGTTAATGGAACTTCAGCATCTCAAACTTATACAAGTACTTTTTTCGGAACCACAGATGCTTATTATTTTAAAGCAGGAAATTATTTTCAATATAATAATCAAACTGTTCCAGATCCTACTGTAATATACGGGCAAACTCAATTCTATAAACTTAGTTTAGATAAAACTTTAGCTACAAAGAATTTTGATTTGTCAGATTTAAGAATTTACCCAAATCCAGTGGAATCTATTTTAAATATTAATTATACTAATTTAGTAACCGAAATTCAAGTTTATAATGGAGTAGGACAATCGGTTTTGAAGTCTTTTCCAAACAGGATAAACCCTCAAATCGATATGAATCAGATTCCCAAAGCCAACTATTATGTTGAAGTCTTGTCGGACGGAAAGAGAGAAGTCATTAAAGTGATTAAAAAATAATTTGCAGAATTCCGTTTTAATTCCAATATCTTTAAGTAATAATAAATTATTAAATGAAAAATAATACAGTAACAAAATTAATTACCAAGCCAATTCTATTCGTGTTTTTTTGTATCATAGTCCTGAACGTGTTTACTTCTGTTACGCTATGTGTTAGACTTCCCACAACACAAAATGTTAGCACAATAGCTGATTTGAAAACAGCCATTACGAATTCAGTTGCAGGCGATATTATCATTCTAGCGGACGGACCTTATTCGAATACTTCTTTGACTATTAGTAAAAGCAATATAACAATTAAATCGGCGACTCCAGGTGGCGTTTCTTTGAATGGAACCAATGCAATTACTATATCTGGAAGCAATATAACTTTCAGTGGGTTTCAATTTATCTCTAATACAACTTTAGTTGACAGGCCAATTGATGTTAGTGGTAACTCTAATACTCTGACGCAATTAAATTTTAATGGGTACTCGGCTAAGAATATGATTTATATTACGGGCTCTAACAACACGGTATCTTACAGTAATTTTCAAAATAAACCCGCAATTATGATTGCAAAAGCGGGTACAGGCGCCTTGATTCAAATCATTCCTAATGGGATTGGGAATAATAAAATACAATATTGTTCTTTTCAAAAACTACCCGGTATGGGGGGAGATTATGGTAATGAATGTATTCGAATAGGGAACAGCTCTTATGCTACTGTAGTGTCAAGAACGATTGTAGAACATTGTTATTTGGAAGATACAGGTCTTGGCGACAGCGAAAGTATATCAGTTAAAAGCATGGAAAATGTCCTTCGATTTAATACGATGCGCAACAATCAACTGACTAATTTTTGTTTCAGAAACGGAAATAACAATGTTGCCTATGGTAACTTTTTTATAAATGCCGGAGGAATTAGAGTTAAAGAAGCCAATAATATTTTCTGTTACAATAACTATTTTGAAAATTGTGGAGATGGCAATATAAGTGCACCTGTTAAATATGTATATGACGAAACTTCGACCAAAGATCACCTTAATAATCTAAATTTTGTTCACAATACATTTGTTGGAGGAACTCCAATTGAGCTAGGTAAACTCATCACTCTTAATAATGGTAATATTCAGGTTACTACTTTTACCAATAATACTTGGGCTAATAATATTTTTAAAAATACAACATCCAATATTTTTTCTGAGACAGTAACAGGTAATTCATTTGCTGGCAATATTTATAATGGGACTTTAGGAATAACTGTTCCCTCAGGAATGAATGATATAGATCCTCTTTTGGTTACAAATGCGGATGGTTATAAAGGCTTGTCTGCATCAAGTCCCGCAATAGATGCGGCCAGTTCTAGCTATCCTTCAATTTTAGATATTGCTGCAATTAATGATGACCCTAGCTTATTATTTGATGGTAGTGGTAAATCAAGACCAACAACAATTACATTAAAAGATGTGGGAAGTGATGAATTTACTACAGGCACAACAACGAATCATCCATTGACAGTTTCAGAAGTTGGCCCTTCTTATTTGGGCGGACCCTCCCTTTCAGTCAGTACAAATGAAAAATTTGATACCCAAAACGCTATAGCTATTTTTCCAAGTATCGCAAAATATGAAATTACGATAGCAACTTCTGCAGCAATTGGCAATTTATTTTCAGTTTCTATTTTTAATTTAAATGGTCAAAAAGTAAAAATGAGTACTGTTTTTCAAAACCAAGATGGCACTAATCGATACGATGTTTCGGATTTGAATAATGGGATATACTTTGTAAAAGTGACCTCAAAAGAATTTTCTAAAACGATGAAGCTTATTATACAAAAATAGATTTAATGTTTTTTAATCAATTATTGAATTTGTAATACAGTAAAAAATCACTGGGATGATTCTATCCTAAAAATTGTATTTTCGGTTATCTCACAATTTGTAATTTTGAACATTAAATATTTAATGAGTATCTTCATTAAACCTTTTTAATTAAAAGCATTCATAGAAAACAGTATTTAACAGCATTAATGATTCACGATTTAACCAATGAAAAAAAAAAATAAATATTTCCAATTTTTGATTATTGTTTTAGCAATAGTTACATCTTTTCCAATAATAGCGCAACAAAAATCCAAACCCAATATTTTATTTATTGCGGTCGATGATTTAAAACCTATTTTGGGTTGTTACGGAAATACTTTGGTAAAAACACCCAACATTGACCGATTGGCAAAAATGGCAACAGTTTTCAATAGCAACTATTGCCAACAAGCTGTTTGCGGACCAACAAGAGCGAGTATAATGACCGGAAAACGTCCAGATAATACAGGGGTTTGGGATTTAAAAACCAAAATGCGTGATGTACATCCTGATATTTTGAGTTTGCCACAACACTTAATTACGCAAGGTTATTCAACGCAAGGAGTTGGAAAAATTTATGATTCTCGTTGTGTCGATGACGCTATGGACGGACCTTCTTGGAGTGTACCCTATTATAATTATTTTAAAACAGAAGAGCGGTTTTATCCAAAAGATTTAGGCGCTCCTCTTTCTAATCAATATCAATCCCCAGAATCTAAAAAATTGGCTGAGAAGTTAAGACTTGAAGCTGAAGCAAAGGGAATGTCTAAAAAAGAAATTACAGATTACGTTTCAAAATCCGTGAAACCAGCCGTTGAATGTGTAGATGTTCCTGACAATGCCTATAATGATGGTGCCAATGCCTTGAGAGCTATAGAAATTTTAGAAAAACTCAAATCAGATGTTCAACCTTTCTTTTTCGCTGTTGGTTTTTCAAAACCACACTTGCCCTTTGTTGCCCCTAAAAAATATTGGGATTTATACAAAAGAGAAGATATGCCTGTGGCTGCTTTTCAAGAACAACCCAAAAATAGTGTAGATGTAGCTTTTCATAATTCAGGCGAAATAAGAGCTTATACTGATATTCCTCCTTTAGTGTCCTTCACGGACCAAAAAGAGTATGGGCTCACTTTACCAATCGACAAGCAAAAAGAATTAATTCACGGTTATTATGCAGCCATTTCTTATATGGATGCCCAAGTGGGTAAAGTATTGGATAAATTAGATGCTTTAGGATTAACAAAAAACACGATAATCGTACTTTGGGGAGATCACGGTTGGCATTTGGGAGACCACAATCTTTGGTGCAAACACACTAATTTTGAACAAGCCACTCGTACACCTTTGATTATTTCGGCTCCAGGAATTAAAGCTACGACTTCAAATTCTCCTTCAGAATTTGTGGATGTTTTTCCAACGATTTGCGACTTGGCTGGAGTAAAAATTCCGGATGTAGTTGACGGAAAAAGCCTAAAACCCTTGATGAATAAATCGAAAAAATCGGTCAAAGATTTCTCTATCAGTCAATATCCTCGTAGTGGAACTAAAAGCGAAACCGAGCGCCAGGGATATGCTTCTTCAAAAGTGATGGGTTATTCTTTGAAAGACAAAAGATACCGCTATACTATTTGGTTGGGAAATGATTTTAGAAGTACACAAGTTTTCAATGACAAATTAGTAGTAGGTACAGAATTGTATGATTATGATAAAGATCCTAACGAAACCGTTAATGTGGCAGACGATGCAGCATATCAATCCGTTGCTAAGGATTTAAAGTCCAAAATGATGGACTTTTTTAAGTCACAAGTAAAATAGTTTGTATTAGCTAATAAACATAATCATAATGAAAAATCAGAAATACTACTTTTTACTTTTTATTTGTACTTGTTTTGCGATTTCAGTAAAAGCAGCTGTACATCCCAATATTATTTTTAGTGATAATATGGTTTTACAGCGTGATGTGGAGGTACCTATTTGGGGCACTGCAAACATAGGAGAAAAGGTAAGTATTGAATTTGAAGGACAAAAATACAACACGATTGCCAAAGAAGGCAAATGGCTTTTTAAGCTAAAACCTTTGAAAGCAGGCGGTCCTTTTGTTATGGTAATCAAAGGCGAAAACACTATTTCAATTTCCAATATATTAGTGGGTGAAATATGGCTTTGCAGTGGTCAGAGCAATATGGAAATGATATTAGGACCCGTGAAAGGAAGATTAGCCATAGAAAACGCAAAGGAATCCATAGCCAATGCCATTAATTATCCTACCATTCGTGCTTTTACCGTCGCACGCGATGCCTCTGATGTGCCTTTATCGGAAGTAAAAAAGGGAAAATGGGAGGTATGTGATTCTGTAACTGTGAAAAATTTCTCCGCAGTCGGATATTTTTTTGCTAATGCTTTGTCTCAAAAATTAAATGTTCCTATCGGATTGATCCATTCCTCTTTTGGAGGAACTGGTGCCGAAAGATGGACGAGCAGGGAAGTATTGGAAAATAATCCAGAATTAAAAGCCTTAGTAACCAAATACGAAAAAGCTATCGTTAGTTTTCCAGAACGATTGGAAAAGTATAGAGAAAATGAAGTTGCTATTATAGAAGCATGGAACAAAGAAACGTTGTTGGCTAAAGAAAATAATACAGCACTTCCTAAAAAACCTATTCCTCCTGTGGAACCGGCAAAATCAGGTGATTGTGGCGGGCTTTTTAATGCTATGATTGCACCGATTATTCCTTATGCCATTAAAGGCGTAATTTGGTATCAGGGAGAGCATGACAGTAAAAAAGCAAAAACATCCAAAGAATACCAAACGCTTTTCCCGGCATTAATAACTGATTGGCGAACAAGGTGGCAACAAGGGGATTTTCCGTTTTTATATGTCCAGATCGCTCCTAATGAAAAGAATACTCCAGAATTGAGAGAAGCCCAGATGCTGACTTTACAACGATCTCCGAACACTGCCATGGCTGTTATAACCGAATGTGTTGACCCAACTTTCAATATTCATTCCCCGATTAAAAAGCCTGTTGGTGATCGATTGGCCTTGGCAGCAAGAGCTTTAGCTTATAATGAAAAAATAGAATATATGGGGCCAATTTATCAATCGATGAAAATCGAAGGCAATACCATTCGAATCAGTTTCACTCATATTGGTACTGGATTGGTAGCTAAAGAATCTGATTTAATAGGTTTTACGATAGCGGGAACCGATGCTAATTTTGTTCCAGCCAAAGCAATAATCGAGGGAAATACAGTACTTGTTTCCGCAGCAAACGTAATTGCTCCGGCCAATGTCAGATTTGGTTTTATTAACATTCCAATTACTAATTTGTATAATAAGGAAGGATTAGCAGCTTCGCCATTTAGAACCGATGTGCCTTAAGCAACTTTATAAATTATAAAATTATAAACGGCAAACTTGAGTAGCTGTAATAAATAAAAGTATGTATAAAATTATTAAATTTTTTCTTTTTTCTTTCCTGATTTTATTAGGACAAGTATCTAATGCGCAAATAAAACAATCTATCACAAAAACGAGTATTAATAAGGTTGCCGTTAAAAAAAACAGTTCCACTACAAAATCATGTTGTACCGCTGCTATTCCGAATAGATTTGGAGTAAAACCTAGTTCAAATTATAGTATGGTTAAAGAAGATATAAAACCAATTGTAAAAAATCCCGAAGGTATGGTTTGGATTCCCGGCGGAACATTTAGTATGGGAGGCGATAATGACCAAGCCCGTCAAGATGAATTGCCAAAACATGAAGTGAAATTGAATGGCTTTTTTATGGATGTGACCGAAGTAACCAACAAACAATTTGCACAATTTGTTGAAGCAACGGCTTATGTTACCACAGCCGAGAAAGATATTGATTGGGATGAATTAAAAAAGCAATTACCATTGGATACACCAAAGCCAGATGCCGAAACCTTGAAAGCAGCTTCATTGGTATTTGTTCCGACCCAAGCTGAAGTGAATTTACAGGATTATAGTCAGTGGTGGAGTTGGTCGCACGGAGCCAATTGGAAACATCCAAAAGGAAAAGATAGTGATATTGTTGGAAAAGAAAATCATCCCGTGGTACAAATCAGTTGGGATGATGCGAATGCCTACTGCAAATGGGCGGGAAAAAGATTGCCAACAGAGGCGGAATGGGAATATGCGGCAAGAGGCGGATTGGACAAAAATATATATGCTTGGGGTAATACTAAGGTGGATGAAGGGAAGATACATTGCAATTATTGGCAAGGAAGTTTTCCGTATAAAAATGAAGTTACCGATGGTTTTTTTGGAGCTGCTCCTACAAAATCATTTGAATCAAATGGATACGGATTGTATGATATGGCAGGAAACGTTTGGGAATGGTGTGCAGATTTATATAACAATACCTATTATGGTGAATTTGAAAATGTAAAAGTGGCAGACAATCCTGAAGGTCCTTCAGCTAGTTTTGACCCTGACGAGCCATTGGTAGCCAAAAGAGCCATGAGAGGTGGTTCGTTTTTATGTAATGAATCCTATTGTAGCGGCTATCGTGTTTCGGCAAGGATGAGAAGTTCGGCTGATTCTTCAATGGAACATTTAGGTTTTAGATGCGTGCAAAGCAAGTAATAGTTTTTAAAATTTTCAATTCAAAAATAATGTTAAATATCCAATGGTAATATGACACTAAAAAGAAACCTAGAAAAGCTCTGCTGTTTGACTTTACTTCTTATAAATGTAAGTTTGGTTAGTGCGCAACAGCACTCTAAAACGAAAGTGAAAGTAATTTTTGCCGATGATTTTAAAAAAGATAAAGGCCTTTGGGTTTCAGAATTTGAACAAGCTGCTACTTCTTCGATGAAAATCAGTCAGGGGAAATTGGATGTCATTGCTACTGCTGGAGGAACAGTTTGGTACAAAAAAAAATTACAAGGGAATATTATGATAACCTACAATGCCACAGTGATTGATGCAGGCGGAAAAAATGATAGAGTGTCTGATATGAATACTTTTTGGATGGCGACCAATCCATCCTCTGAAAAGATTAACAATCAAAGTGGAAAATTCGAATCCTATGATAACCTTCATTTGTATTATGCAGGGATTGGAGGGCACGATAATGAAACAACCCGTTTTAGAAAGTATACAGGCAAGGGACAAAAAGCGGTTTTAAAAGAATACACAGACAAAGAACATTTGTTAGAAGGTAATAAAAAATATGCCATAAAAATAATGGTCAATAACGGACTTGTTCAATATTTTGTAAACGATAATTTGTTTTGGGAGTACCAAGATGATGCCCCTTATAAAGAAGGGTATTTCGGTTTTCGAACTTACATAAGTCACCAAATTTATGAGGATTTCAAAGTGTATCAATTGCCTGAAGCAAATATAGTGAGTAAAGATTCTATAGCTTTGGAAAATGCTTTAGTCAGAGTGATGAAAAATGCTACCGTAAAATCAGCAACTGACGCCGCTATTTTTGGCAAGAGAATGGTTGTAGCCTTAACTCCATTAGATTGTAAAAGTGCGGCAGGAATAAAAATAGTAAAAAGAGGAGAAATAATAGTTTTCAAATCAGAAGAGTCTTATTCAATAGAAAAAGGAGATTATTATGAAGTCGCTTTTAAGCTAAAACATCCCGAACCCAAAGGTCCAGAAGAATGGCTCGAACCACTAAAAAACAAAATTGTTTATGAAGATGAATTGTTTCGGGTTTTTGAAGAAAGGCTTGCTCCAGGAGATACTCGAGAACTTCATAGTCATTCGCAGCGCATTGTAGTTCGACTCAATAATGTACAATTGACCGATCCTCGATTTAAACCCAACGGGACTCCAGGAGAAGGAATTCAGCTGCCAAATACCGTAAAATTTGCAGAGCCAATGGTACACGTCGTTAAAAACCTAAGTACAGACACCCCACTTTTTAATATTATTATTGAATTTAAAACACCTATTTACAACAATAAAAAATGAAAAATAAATTTATTTTGACAGCCTGCATTGGGCTTTTGTTTAGCGGTTTAGCCTTTTGTTCGAATGCTAAAGCGATGAATATAGTACAGCAAGGGAATGCCGTGAGTAAAGAAATCTTGGTTTCTAACTCAGTAGAACTCAATTCGGCAATTGCTTCGGCAAAACCTGGAAATGTAATTGTGATGAAAGAGGGAGTTTGGACCGATGTGATTATAAATTTTAATGCTATTGCAAACAGCACTGAGTCGATAACTTTGCGTGCTCAAACCGCAGGAAAAGTAGTTTTAAATGGAGGTTCAAAACTCATTTTTTCAAAACCCAATCTAGTTGTTGAAGGTCTTTTATTTAAAAAAGGAGTTATTACCAAAAAAGATGCTTCCGTTATTAGTTTTGAATCCGAAAATTGTAGGCTAACCAATTCGGGTATCATAGATTATAACCCAGCCGATTTTAACACTGAATATTATTGGGTACTTTTTAACGGCAGTCATAACAGAGTTGATCATTGCTATTTTACTGGTAAAAGCAACAAGCAACCGGTGATACAAAACGGGGAAGAAAACGCACGATACAATCAAGTAGATCGATGCTACATCAAGGACATTCCTTATGTTGCAAAAGCAAATGGACGCGAGATATTGAGAATATTTGGTTATGGACACGCAGACCAAGCCGGAGATGATGGAGCTTATTTCACTGTGGAATACAATCTTTTTGATCACGCTCACGGCGAAGGGACAGAAATAGTTTCCTTAAAATCGAATCATAACATCGTTCGTTACAACACGGTGATTGCTTCAAAAGGAGGTCTTGTAGGACGAAGAGGGAAGTACAACACTTTCGAAGGTAATTTTATTTTCGGAAAAGGAGAAGCTGGAACCTCTGGAATTCGTGTTGCTGGTCCTTATCAAAGAGTCATCAATAATTATGTTTCAGACGTTACTGAAGATGGATTGCGATTGATTGCAGGGGAATATTATGAGAAAAGTTTAACCGGAAATTTTGCAGCTAAGAAGAAAAATTTACCCAAATACCTTCAGGTGCAAGAATGTTATTTTGCTCACAATACCTTTGTCAATTGTGGTGAAAACGGAATAAACATAGGGTTTAATTATAAAAACCAATGGCCAAGTTTACAAATGGTTTTGTTTCCCGAAAACAATAAGTTTGTCAATAATTTGGTCTACAACTGCGAAGGAAACGCCCTGAATATTGAAATTTTAGACACCACTTCTCCTTTGGATGCATTTAAATTTAAGCCTAACTTCTTTGAAGGTAACTTGGCATTTGGCCAAAAAGTTTGCAATACGTCGCTACCTGCTGGAATAAAAGCTAGTGATCCCAAATTGAAATTAGGAAGCGATGGTTTGTACCGATTAATGGCTAAAAGCCCAGCGATCAATACTGGTTCTATTTCTGACGTAAAGGACGATTTTGAAGGCGTTGTAAGAGACAGCAAAAAAGACATTGGTGCCGAAGAATTTGGCGATAGTAAAGCAATACGCCATCCTTTAACACCAAAGGAAGTTGGGCCTGATTGG
>CAMDGJ010000068.1 GCA_945897545.1 Flavobacterium psychrophilum | reverse complement strand
CATTTGAATAAGGGGAATTCGTCATGTCATCATGAATACTAATGGGCGCCTTCATATCCTGTGCAGGATACATACCATAATAAGGCGAAGAGGGAATCATGGGTGCGTGGGGAAAATGGAATGATGCCGTAATACTAAAAGGTTTATTCTTAAGACGCTCAATGGCATCTATCGTCTTTTTGGCATAAAAAGCAGTAATAGTTTGATCTTGAGGAATGGAAGATTTACCATAAAAATTGGGTTGTGAAAACTTTTTATCTTCTTTTTTTACCTGTTCATACGATTTGCCAAAATTCACGTCCAAAGGGTCTGGAGTATATGGTCTTTGAGTGAAATTATCTAATAATTCATCGCCTTGAGGCTTCCTTATTGGATAGACTTCATCTAAATAATCTTGATACATATAACTTTGACCTCCAGGCCCAAACATGTATTTTCCGTTTTTTGCATACTTGTTTGGGTTTTTATAAACGGCTGCATGAGATGTGAGTACATGCCATTTTCCATAATATTCACAATCATATCCATTTTCTGTAAGAATTTCATCGAATGTTTTCATTGCCATTACGGGTTCATCTTCATAGTAATAGGTTTTATCATTAGTGGTTACTCCGTTCGTACCTATGGTAGTTCCTGTTAAAATGCAGGATCTTGTTGGCCCACAAACTGCAACTGGGGTGTAAGCATTTTTAAAATAGGCACCTTGTTTTGCCAATCGGTCAAGATTAGGAGTTTCTAAAACGGTATTTCCAGCAATACTTAAAGCATCATACCGTTGTTGATCCGTAATGATGAAGAGGATATTTTTCTTTTTTTGCGCCTGGAGACTCCCATGTATTTGAATTAACAGAAAAATACTTAATGCTAATTTTAAACTAAATTTCATATTTGAATTTATTGTTTTATATAATTTAACCTTCGGTATTTATTTTCTTTATTATCGGTGATTAACTCATACATGTTGTTATTATTTTTCCTTAAAAAAAACAAGCGTTCTTTTTGTTTTTCTATTATTATTTTGATGGAATCATTTTCGATGATGTAATCAAACTCTTTCACATTATTATTGTTTTTTTGTTCTCCTTTGCCATTAGGTTTAAAAACTAAATTTTCATTATTAAACTTCCATGAACCAATAATTTTACTTTCGGTGACATTTTTTGAGGGATACTGATTTTCTAATTGTTTATCTAATGCGGTTTGGATTGTTTCAATATTTTTGTTTTTAATCTTGAATTCACTAATAAAGAGAGTTGCAATTTCCAGTACACTCTTTTTGAAAACATCTGGATAAGCAGCACTTAAGCAGGTGTGATTAATGTCATCATAGAGCATAACCTTGGCTTTACCACCGGCTTCTTTAATCTTTTCGGCAAATTTTGTACTTTGCGTGTAATGACACAAGCGGTCTTCTTTTCCATGCAATAAAAGTGAAGCAGGTGGATTTTCTTTTAAATTATAAAATGCAGATGCTATTTTACTTTTTTTCGCGGTATCTAACCGATAAATTTTTCTTGCTTCAGTATTGGGAAATGGAGATTCTTTTTCATCATGATCCACCAAGTTATACATTCCCTCTGAACCTATATAAACCAAGCAATTTCCATATTTTTGAGCCATTACTGCAGATAAAGTAGATCCCGCCGAAGCACCACCAAAACCAATTCGGGTAGTGTCGGCATTAAATCTATCTGCGTTGTCTAAAAACCACTTAACACTAGATTCCAAATCATTTATTGCATCGGCAAAAGTGGCATTATTTCCTTTGCAGCGATAGGCTAAGCCAACATAAATAATTCCCAGTTCATTAACCAAGAAGTTTGCATCTCCAGAGATTGTTGCTGGAGGGACTTCATTTTGTGTGCCTCCATTCCAGCCTCCACCGTGAACAAAAAAGAAAATAGGGCTTTTCTCTATGCTTTTTTTTGGCAGTTGAATTTTTATTGGTATGTCATAACTACCCACTTTTGTAACTATAGTGTCTATTGTTTTTTGAGCCGTGCCATTTAAAACAAAACAGCAAGCTATGATTGTAAGTATTGGTTTTATTGCTTTCATATGTAGATATTTATTGTTTTTTTATCGGTCATATGTAATTCGCATATCTTCATTGGTCTTTACGACTAATTTTAGGTCATGCTCATTTCATACTATTAGTTTGTAAATTCTCCATAAGGTCTTTGTGGAAAGGTTCTTAAAATTTTAGCTAGAAGGTTATTCATTTCATTAGCTTCTGTTTTATTTTTCTCAAAGACATTTTTTGTTTCTAAAGAATCTGTTTTCATGTCGAATAATTGATTTTTTTCAAAATAAAAAGGGTTATGTAACGCAGCCTGATGGCCTAGGTGGCTATTCCTTAAATAATAAGGCAATTTAATTTCTGTGTTATTCCATCCTTTAAATAGAACTCCATTATCTATCTTGTTCTGTGTTTTTTCATCGTATCTAACCGTAATGTATTTCCAGTCTTTTGTTGCTACACCTCTTGCAAAACCCAATTCGAAATACAAATAATCATGCACCGATTTACTATTGCCTTCAAGTACATTTTTTAAACTGACACCATCTAATTTTGTTTTTACTCCTTTTAAATTTACTCCTGCCAATTCTAAAAAAGTGGGGGTGTAATCTATGTTTTGAACCAACTCATCATAGTGAGAATTTGGTTTTATGCCGGCTGGCCAATGCATCATCAAGGGTACTTTTATTCCTCCTTCATATAGAGTAGTTTTTCCTCTATTATAATCACCATGATCTGAAGTAATAACAATTAATGTGTTTTCATAAATTCCCGCTTCTTTTAATTTATCCACAACTGCACCAACAGCATGGTCAAACCATCTCAGCCAGGCTTGCGCTTCCTTTTTACCTAAAGATTTTACTTCATTTTTTATTTCTTCTCTTGTGGGCAAATAACTGTAATCTGCATCCAAATATCCTTCCCCTGTAAATTTCGGGTTGGCATCTAATCCATGAACAAATTTTCCGTTTTTCTTTATCCAGGGAGCGGGTCCATGAGGAACGGTTTCGCTATAATACAAGAAGAATGGTTCCTTTTTATTTTGATCTATAAAATTTAGGGCCGCTTTATTCTTCCATTCTACATTGTGAACATTCAACGAATCGTTATATAATTCCCTTAAATTGGCCGCATAAATACCTTCGGCATAATCAAATCCATATTCTTTTATCATTCTGGACCATTCCTTATGATTATGAGCCATGGCATTCGAAACCGAACTGTCATTAGGATCTGATTTTTTATCGTAGTCTATAAGTCCATTATTTTTCCAATTTTTCTTTTTCTCTAATAACTCATGCTCTATAACATGGCTTTTCCCTACAAAACCTGTTTTATAACCTGCCTTTTGAAGCAATTTTGGTAAATTATCGGTATTTATTTCTAATTCGATATTATTTTCAACTCTTGACTGTTGGCCGTATGGATATTGTTTCATAAAACTTGGGCCCTCAGATCTGCCAGCATAACGCCCCGTTAATATTGAATATCGGCTAGGGGAGCAAACGGAACTCGACACATAAGCCCTATTGAATACCATGCCGTTTTTTGCCAAACCATCAATAATTGGAGTATGTACGGAGCTATCACCATTAAAACCAAAAGGATGTGATTGTACTTCTTTATCCGAATCTTTTGGCACTATAGCGCTTTGATCATCAGTCATAATAAAGATGATATTAGGCTTTTTACTATTTTGTGCCAAAACCAGGTTCCTATTGCTAACTATAACTAAAATTAGCAATAGTATTAAATTAGGTTTAGTCATTTTTATGTAATGTTTTGTTTATTAATTCTTGTTTTCCAGTATCTGGAACTGCTTTTTCAAATTTACTATAATAATTTCGAAGCTGCTTAATAGAATTCTTATGTTTATTGTTTTCAATACCATTATGTATTTCTAAAGGGTCACTATTCCTATCAAAATACATGTCTCCAAATTTTCTATAATCCGCTTTGTGAATATTTATCTTTACATTCCAACCTTTATTAGCTCCTCAAGATAAATAATGTTTACCGAATAGGTAGTATAGTTATTATATTTGAAAATGATTGCCATATAAACAGATTCATCAATAACTGATGTGGCAACACTGTTGTTTAGCAATCCTAAAGTCCTTGGGTATAAACCCGTCATTGATGATGTTCTTGATGGCGCACAAATCCCTGTGGTACAATATGCGCGATCAAAAACAACAGATTCATTGGATAACATATCCAAATTAGACGTGATAACATCCGGGTGATTTTCATAACCCATTGCTTTTTTGTGGTGTTGATCTGAAAATAACAACAGTACATTCGGTTTTTTCTTTATCATATTGGTTACTGCTTCATTCTTTGTTTTACAACCAGCAATTAATACTGTTATATAAAAAAGTAGCACTATATTTTTAAAATTTATCATAATTTGATTCTTTTGAAATATAGTGCTTTAGACAAGTATTTATTATTAAGCTAACCCTTTGGGTGTAATTCGTTTTTGATGATTTTTTTTGTCAGTTCGATTTTCGTCAGAAAATCGTATCGAGAACAATAAAAAATTCAGTAAGAATGGATCTCGATACATTTTTTGTGCTGCTTTTACTGCTCAAAAACACTCGGACTAGGCTTTTTAATCATTATGCCCAACGGTTAACTAATTAACCAATAAGAATGGAATTAATGCATTTTTTTTTGGGACTATTTGGTATTTTTTCTCTTTTTCAATTGTGTATATTTAGTAAGATTTATTTCTATGTACTAATGATTCGCACTAATTTTTTTATCAAAGTCAATACCTTGTTTTCTTAAAATGCCACTCACTTTCCAAGCATAAAATGCCAGATAAGCAAAGCATAAAACCCCTACAATATAGCTTCCTTGTATTCCGACGCTTTCAGAAACAAAACCTTGTAACCAGCTAATTATCCCACCGCCCATAATCATCATGATCAAGAAACTACTTCCTTGGCTGGTGTGCTTACCCAATCCGCTTACAGCTAAAGTAAAAATACAAGGCCAAAGTGTGCTGCAAAATAAACCAACACTCATGAATGCATATACACTAACCATTCCTTTTGTGAGCATTCCTGCACATAAAGCTACAATTCCTAATGCAGAAAAAATCAACAACATTCTGGCAGGATTTCCTTTGCTGGCCATATCAGCTGCAATTAATACTAGAATAACTAAACCATAAACATAGAAAGGAGTCAAGTCATGTTTGGCTATTGCATTTACAAACAAGAAAACACCAAAAGCCAAATACGGAGCAAAGAAGCGGAGTATTTTTTGAAGATTCATATTATCAGTAAAAGCCTCAACCGCTCCAGTCCATCTACCAATCATCAAACTAGCCCAATACAACGAGATGTATGGAGCAATGTCTCCAATAGCAAAACCTAATTTAGTTTCCATGTAAGATGGCAAGTTACTGGCAGTAGAAACTTCGACACCCACATAAAGAAAAATGGCTATCATTCCCATTACCAGTTGAGGATATTGCAATGCCGAACTTTTTGAAGATACTGCATCTTCTGCTGATTCTTCTATTGTTTCAGGATGTTCAGGTAACGAGGAGAATTTTAATAAAACGGCCACTAACAAGAATGCCAATCCCAATATTAAATAAGGAATTTTAACGCTTTCGATGCTCATATCAGTATTTCCAGTGGCGGTAGCACCAAAAATAGCAAAACTCACAATTAGGGGTCCAATTGTAGTACCAAAATTGTTAATTCCTCCTGCTAAAGTCAACCGTTGTGAACCTGTTTTTATTGGTCCTAATGCTATTGCCAATGGATTGGCAACCGTTTGTTGAAGTGAAAATCCCAAGCCTACAATGAATAAGCCTCCTAACATTAAGGTATAAGACCCTGAGTTTGCGGCAGGATAGAATAGCAATGTTCCAAGAGCTGAGATAACCAATCCTAATGCTAATCCATTTTTATAACCAATTTTATTAACTAAATCTTTCTTAATCAATAGAGAAACTCCCATATATATTAGAGAACCAACAGTGTAAGAAATGTAAAAAGCGATGGATACAAACTGGCTTTGACCTTGGGTTAAATCAAATGCTTTTTTAAAAACTGGAATTAAAATATCATTACTAGCTGCAACAAATCCCCAAAAAAAGAAGACGGTTACTAAGGGAATAAATTGTCCCCATTTGGTTTGTGTATTTTCTGAACTCATGATTTAAATAGATTTATGTTAATTATTGAATATACTTTATTATGGAATGAATTATTAATGAAAAATAAAAATGTATTGCTGTTCGGATTTTTATTCAACATTAGAAATTGGTATTTTAATTATTTGTGAATCTGAAGGATTTTTGGCATTTATGAATTTGACTTATTTGTTAAAATCATCTCAAAAGAGATAAACAATTATTTCATTATTATTTTCTTCATCCTATATTTAAATTAATCTGATGTTTTGAAAATTTGTGGTATGTTTTCTTCACTAGCACCCCAATTTTTATTTGGATAGGATCCCATTTCCAATTCTAAAGTCCCTCCATTAACAAGATCTTCATGTGTAAACCAAGGCCCGTCTATATTTTTTCCATTCAAAGAGGCTTTTTGAATATACTTATTTTTTTCATTACAATTTGGGGCATTAATGGTGAACACTTTTCCATTTGGCAGGTTAATCTTGATTTTAGAAAACAAAGGGCTACCAATAGTATATACTGGAATACCTGGTGTAATTGGATAAAAGCCCATAGAAGAAAATACAACAAAAGCTGACATCCCTCCACCGTCTTCGTCACCCGGTATTCCGAAAATATTATCTTTAAACCATGTATTCAAAAGCATTCGGATTCTTTTCTGGGCTTTCCAAGGTGACTTCGTTAAATTATATAAATAGGGAATATGAAAACTAGGCTCGTTACCCATAGAAAATTGCCCTACAATACCGGTAAAGTCTGGAAATTTAGCATTTAAAGCATAAACACTTCTACCTAAATCTTCTCTAAACATCTGATCTAAACGTGCTTCAAAAGTATCACGACCTCCCATTAATTTTTGCAAACCCAAAATATCTTGTTGCACATTCCAAAGATAGGTCCATCCATTATTTTCGTCATAATAATCTCTTCCTCCCATACCACCGTCAAATTTTGGGTCGATATCAATCCAATTTCCAGCTGCGTCTTTAGGCATAAAAAAACCTTTTTCTTTCCAATATAAATTTTGGTAATTTTTTGCTGTTTTTGAAAAGTATTGATAATCTTGTTCTTTACCCAGTTTTTTAGCAAGTTGAGCCAATGCCCAATCATCATAACTTTGAGCAAGAGTAACCGCAACAGCTTGTCTTTTTTCAAAACTATCAACCAAAGGTTCGGTTTCCTTTTCTTCAGGATGAAGTGCTGGAAAATATCCTAATTTTAAGGCTAATTTATCTAAAGGGGAAGCTGCACCCAAACGCCATGGCACCATTGTTCCCTCTAATGCATTCTTTTTCATGGCTTCATAAGCAACATTTATATCAAAATTTTTAATCCCCTTATTATAAGCATCTAGAATCATAATTGTGGAGTGAAAACCATTCATAGGTGGGACGTCACCATGTATTTGAGGAAATTGAGGCATCCATCCTGATTGTTGATACATCCTTACATAGGAGGCCATCATATCAGACTCCATATCAGGTTGCATTATATATCGAAGGGGGTGTAATGCTAAAAAAGTATCCCAAACCCAATCATCAACATAGAAATTTTGCTCTCCATTATGAATTTTTTTATCATAATTACTATAATATTTGCCCTCTTCGGTAATATTTACCATTCTTTCGTAACTACGATATAACGCAGTGTAAAATGATCTTCTATTAGCTTCTGTTCCTCCTTCTACTTCAATTTGGTTTAAAACATTGGACCACTTTTCCACTGCGTTATTCTTAACTTTTTCAAAATCCCAATTTGGTATTTCTTTTTCCAAATTATTTTTAGCCTGCTCTATACTGATAAAAGATATTCCATATTTAAAATTGACTTGCTTAAGTTCCGTATTATTCCAAGCTATCCATGAATTGGTAATGTTTTTTCCTGTTTTCACTTGTGTAAAATCACCTTTAACATCAAAAACACCATATGCATAAGCTTTCATACCTTCAAATGATTCTGTACCTGTAAGCGAACCGTCTTCGTTAAGTTGCCAATCTACCCCGTGTAATTTTTTAAGAAACAACTTTCTTAATTCTATATCACCATAATTAAAACGGTAAAACCCTGTTTTTTCTCCAGGAGAAAACTCAAGAGTAATATTAAAATCTTCAAGCCAGGTAGAATAATAATAAGGGTAGGCTATTTCTAATTCGCTATCCCAAGCAGAAATAGGCACTAAATTTTCAGATACATTTCCTGAAACTGGCAGTAAACAAAAAAGAGGATCGGATCTGTGTTTTCTTGTGGTCAACGGGAATGATTTAATTTGATCATCCTTGTAATCTTTCCGATCAGGATACATGCGCACCATAGCGTTTGGCAAATGCATCCTCGTTTTTGTTGGTTCTAAAAAAGGAGCAACACCTCCTATTTGAGGGTCAACATACTTTATGTTGTCAATGATTTTCATTTGCGTGTAGGCTGAATTGCTACAAAAAACAGCTAGCACAATGACTAAAAATTTCATGTAATTGATTCCGGATGTGTAGCTGAATTTTTTCATTTTATGGAAAAACTAAAGGTTTATTTACTGTTTTTTTGAATACGTTGGTTGTGATTCTGATAATGAAATTTCTTTACGCAACATTTTTGTGGCCTGACCTGTGAGCCATAAATAATAATCTGAAGGCAAACCTTCATAATTCAAAAAAGAACTTCCCCCGCCTGATGGAGGGTTATTGTCTACTTTAAAAATACAAGTGCCTTCATCCATTTCATCAAACATGGCTACATAAATGGTTTGTACTCCTGCAGCTGTATTATTATAAAATTGTCGCCATAAAAAGTCTCCTTTTAAACGAGGGATTTGGTTAAATTTACTAGGATCATTTTTCAAATTACTCCAACTAAAACCTGGAAAAACAACTGGCATATAGAGCAAATTATTTTGGTCACACCATTGCTTATCTGCTATTGTAAAATCACGTTTGTAATTATCTACCATTTTAATATTTTTATACTTTCCTGGAGTCCAAGGATGTACAATGTCTGCCGACTTGATGACCTCAAGAAGCATTGGTTTTGAAGTAGCATCTCGTGCTAAGGTTCTCCAAGCTGGTGGAACACCTAACAATACGGTACAACCTCCATATATGGGGTCATTCTTGAAAAAGTCAATGAGTACTTTCACATTTTCCAAGGTATAATTTCTGCGCTCAAAACCTACACCCCATATAGCTACTACAGGTTTGTCTTTATAGGTCAAAATATTCGGGTTTTTGGTTTTGTTAAGTTTATACTTATCAACTAATTGTTTCCAATCTCTCTTGGTATTCTCCACCACATCATCTGCTTTGGAGCCTGATAAATCGTACATGACACTGATCAATCTATTGTTGTTTTTTGCTCCATTAAAACAATTGTCAAACACTTTATTGGCGTTATCTTCTTTCATTTTGGATTGAAAACTGGCAACAAAACGTTGCACAAAAACACCATCAATATTGTACTCTTTCATCCATTTAAAATGCCGATGAACCGTTTTGGCATTTGCAGAACTGAATACTTTGGCAACATCTCCATTTTGATGACTAAAAGGGGTTGCATACGTTTCATCAGCATCAAATTCCGTTAAGTCTGGCCAATAATCAACCACACATTTACCGGGCTCAAATCCTTTAGTTCCATAATGCTTCCATTCTAAATTAGCACCATCGCCTTTGGCATTAAACCAACCTTGATAGCCACACAAAACTTTTCCGATTATGGAACTATTTGATGCAATCTTCATTTTACTAGTAGTACTGTTATTATTTTTTTGACCGAAGCTAAAAGCTATGCATCCAAATAATCCAACTATAATTGCCCATTTTTTCATCTATTGCTATTTATTTTTTTAAAGGTTATCTGTAATTGCTTTGCCTGTTAGCTCTAGCTCGGGTGAAATATCATCATTAGTCTTTGCAAATAATTTAAGGTTATACCGCATTTAATGAAAATAACTATCCCATAAAAAGTAAAATCAAACCAGTTACTAATTTGATTTTACTTTTTTTTTAATAATCTATTACTTGGTGTATGTGTTATTTTAATTTAAATTCTGACCTAAGAATTTTGAGGTAATCGTCTCCGTAGGATGTAGCAGATTCTATTTGGGTATCAAAATTCCAATTGTTGAAAGAATCTAATAAAACTAATTTACTAGCTCCCGAAGCTCTTCTGGCAATATTGCAATTCGCTTTGAACCAATCAGCATTTTTCGCAATAGCATAATTGGTACTTGATACATTATTAATTATAGGAGTAAAGGATGGCGAAATAGTAGGTACAAATTCGATATTCTTTTTAGCCAATGTTTCTTTATGATAAATCCAGGCTATATCTACATATTTGTGAAAAAACAGTAACCTGTCATAAAAAACAAATTCAATATTTGCATAATTAGTAACGGTTAAAGCATCGACACAAAGTTCAAATCGATTATCTTTTCCAGTAACTTCATCACCAAAGAACCTTAAGGTAGGTGTCCATTCTAATTGCATACCTATCAAATACAACTCAATCCCAAGTGCAGACATTTTAGTCCTTAATTGTTGATATAATGCAGGATTGTCATTTGAAAACAAATTAAAACTATTATTCATATAAACTACTGCTTTACGATTGATTTTCATATAATTATCCTTTTTAAAATAAGGCAACATTAACTCAAAATCATTTAAAAAAGTGGGTACTAAACCTTTAGTCTCAATTCTACTAGTATTACTTAATCCCATATTAGCAAAATTATAACTAAAAGCAAACTTCATGTCATTTGCATTTGGAGCCGTTTGCAAATTATCTATAAAACCCTTGTCTTCATCATATAGTGCGGGAGCATTAGAAGACCTTAAGTTAAATACAAAGAAATCGATACCCGCAGTTTGGGCTTGCTTCACATGTTTTTCATACGTTATTGGATCACCACTATTTCCATCATATATCCCTATGGAAGGCGTTTCAACTGTGAGCTCATTTCTATTGAATTTGGTATAAATAGCCCCAACAGTGTAATCCGTATTTACGGGCACTATTGGAATTGGCTTATTATATATATTATCTTCTAATAAGATGGCTTTATCTTCTGTACAAGAAAGAAAAAGCAATGCTACTACTAATAATGCACTATTTTTAAATATTTTCATGATAATTATTTTTTTATGACTATAATGTTTTTATTGTAGTATACGTTATACCAGCTGCCTTAAGATCATCCTCTGATTCCCCATAAAACTTACGAGCAAATTCTTGATTAAATACTGCCGGTAGATCATTCCAATAATTTGGTGTATATAGGGGGGCTTTATTCATTTTCAATGGTGTACTCATTTGATTTCCTCCTAAAGCCTGAATGGCTGCAACATAACCTGCATTATTCAAACCAATTTCAGAAATTGGATACACCATTCTTTCTGGTATATCAGTAAATTCAGTTCCATATGATGTATCAGGGCTAAAGTTTGGAATTAATGGCAAGAGTCTGGTGCGTTTTTGTAAACACCATATATCATGACCTTGATTATAAGAAGTTAACCAAATCTGTCTTGCAATCTTGTCCATAGGATCCGTTGAGATACCGCTGGTTACAATACCAAACAAGTCTTTATCACCTATACTTGAAGTCCCCCATTTAACACCATCCCTTGCTTTATAGGCCGCAGCTCCGGAAGAGACTCCATATTGTTGAAATGAAGCGTCTATCCCTGCATAATAATACTGTTCTGCCGTTTTACTCCCACCCCAACCTTTTAATTTGGCTTCGGCAAGCATGAAATTGAGCTCCGCGTACGTTGCAATATAAAACTTCATGTCTTGTGCCATAAATAATAGTTTACTAGGCTTACTATATCGGTTGTTTGCTATACCATTCAAAATGTTTTTACTTGGATTTAAATTCCAGTCCGAAAGAGCTACTGTACCACCAATAGGTCTTCCAAAATAAGGAAGCTTATATTGAACAACAACTCTTTGTCGTGGTTCGATGATAGATCCAGACTTAAAAAGCGTATCTTTAATCGTAATGGGATTAGTTGATGGTTCAGCTACAACTTTTAATCTTGGATCATAGTATGTTTTCATATTCAAGATGTAGTGAAAATTCACAAACGGAACTACATCCTCCTGTGCAGTTATATTCACATAACGATTATAA
>CAMDGJ010000067.1 GCA_945897545.1 Flavobacterium psychrophilum | reverse complement strand
GATTTTTTTCTTTCCTTTGTCTATCAAACTCTGAACAGCCTCATAAGCTGCTAATTCATCGTTAATAATTACTTTGTCACAAAGAATGTCATTGGTAACTCGGTCGAACATCACTACAGGCATCCCTTGACTGATTACTTCAGAAATGTGGTGAAAATCGCCTTTGAATTGGGTTTCTTTGGAGAGCGACATTATAAATCCATCGATACTGCCATGGGCCAGCATTTCCATATTGAGAACCTCTTTGTCAAAAGAATCGTCTGATAGACAAATAATAACGCTGTACACGTTTTCATTGGCTACATGTTCGATTCCGTTGATAACAGTTGAAAAGAAATAATGCACGATTTCAGGAATGATAATCCCAATGGTTTTTGTCTTCCTGTTTTTTAAACTTAGCGCAATATTATTGGGTTTGTAATGGTAGAATTTGGCAAAAGCCTGTACTTTGAGTCTCGTTTCTTCGCCAATTTCAAGACTGTTTCTCAATGATTTTGAAACGGTTGAAATCGATACATCTAGCTCTTTTGCAATTTGTTTTAAGGTTACCTTCTTTTTCATGTTTTAAAATGGTATAAAAATCATTTTCGTAATAAAGATAAAATATTTATTCGATTATGGTAATTATATAGGAGCAAAATTATTAAAAACCAAAAACTTTTCAACACTATCACGTTTTCGTACAAGTTTTAATTTTTGCCTTTGTTGTAAGTGTTAATAATTATCTAATTTTGAAGTTCGAAGTAAAGGTAATTACAAACAATAACCTAATTAATTTAAACAAAAAGTATGAAAACAATTTACAAAAAGTTGTTATTTTTATTACTATTCTTGCCATTTAGTGTTCTTGCACAAGGGATATTAGAAGGTACGGTTGTAGATTCAAAATCGAATCAACCTATACCTGGTGTAAATGTAGTAATTGAAGGTTCCTCTACTGGAACACAAACTGATTTTGACGGGAAATTCAAATTACTTAAAGTAAATAAAGGGGATAAAATCCTTATTTCATTCGTAGGTTATACCGGTCAGACAATTACGTTCAACAACCAGCAAGGAATAAATATAAGCCTTGTTGAAGAGTCCAATGAACTTAAAGAAGTAGTGGTTCAGGTAGGTTATGGTTCTGTTAAAAAGAAAGATGCTACTGGTTCTGTTGCCTTGATATCGGCTAAAGACTTTAATAAAGGAGCAATTACAAATACTGAAAATTTAATTAATGGTCGAGTTGCTGGAGTTGTAGTGACTCAAGGTGGCCGTCCTGGAGATGGTGCTGCCATTAGAATTCGTGGAGGTTCATCATTGAATGCTTCAAACGATCCTTTGGTGGTTATAGATGGCTTGCCAATTGATAAAGGGCTTTCTTCCGTTAATCCTAACGATATTGAATCATTTTCCATATTAAAAGACGCCTCTGCTACCGCGATTTATGGATCTCGTGGATCTAATGGGGTTATCTTGATTAAAACCAAAAAAGGAACTAAAAAAAATGAAGTTCAATTTTCATTTAATTCTTATACTGCAGTAAACAAACTTGCCAAGAAAGTAGATGTTTATTCTGCTAATGAATTTAGAGATATTATTAAAGAGTTTGTGCCAACTCGTGTAGGTCTTTTAGGTACAGCCAATACCGACTGGCAGGATCAAATTTTTAATAATGGATTAACATCAGACAATAATTTTTCTGTTAGAGGAAACTTATTAGAAACAGTACCAACAAGATTATCGGTTGGTTATACAAAAGTAGACGGGGTTTTAAAAACATCAGAATTTGATAGAAAGACGGCTAGTATTTCCTTGACACCTTCATTCTTTGACAATCATTTAAGAGTTGAAGTCAATGCAAATTATGCCTATGAAAAAAACAGATATGCTGACGAAGGATCTATTAGTAATGCAATTGCGTCAAACCCAACAAGGCCTATTTATGTTGCTAATTCACCATTTGGCGGATATGGTGAAACTTATACGCCAAATACTGCACCAGGATCATACACCGTTTATGGGGCAGCAAATCCATTGGCATTATTAGAACAAAGAAATAATATTGGGGCAAATAGCAGATACTACGGAAATGCTCAATTAGAATATAAATTACATTTTTTTGAAGATATAAAATTGGTTGTAAATGGCGGATTAGATATCAATAAAAGAGAAGGAACTGATATAATTGCCCAAAACGCTAGAAGCGGAATGAATGGGACTTTATTGTTAGGGTCTAATAGTTCGTCTTGGGGCAATTCTGAAAACAAACTTTTGGATGGCTATATAAATTACAGCCATCTTTTTGGGAAAGTAAAAGTGGATTTTACGGGAGGATACTCATATCAAAATTTTGAAGACGAAAGCTATTATTCCGGAAATACTTTAAAGGTAGATTCTGAAGCAGATATTACTACTCAGCCAATTGTAAATTTGCAAGCCTTTTATGCTAGAATGAATATTGATTTATACAGTAAATATTTGGTAACCTTAAATTACAGACGAGATGGAACCTCAAGATTTTCTGAACTAAACAGATGGGGTAATTTCCCTGGAGTTGCTGTAGCTTGGAAAGTTTCAGAAGAAGGATTTCTTAAAGACTCTAAAACAGTAAGTGATTTAAAATTAAGAGTAGGTTGGGGTGTTACAGGTCAACAAGATATTCCTGCAAAATACGATTATTTTAAAAAATATAATGTAAGTGGCGGAAATTCAGGGGCAACTTATCCATTTGGGGACACTTATTATGCAGTGGCAAAACCAGATGGGTATAATGAAACATTGAAGTGGGAGGAAACTACTACTTATAATTTAGGTGTCGATTTTGGATTTTTTAACAACAAATTGACAGGATCACTGGATGTGTATCAAAAAATAACTAAAGATTTATTTGCTGAAGTTACCGAAGGAGCCTTGCAAAATTTTAGAACCAGAGGACCCGCTAATATTGGTGAACTTACCAGCAAAGGAGTTGAGTTAGGAATAAATTATAGAGCAATAGAACACGATAATTCTAATTTGAGTTTTAATTTTAACGTAGCTTATAACAACAGGGAAATAACTAGTTTGGACAGAAACGAATATTTTACCGGAGGAGTAGGTTTAGATGTATACTCACAAATATTAAAAGAAGGTTTGTCACCAAATTCTTTTTGGTTGTACCAACAAATATATGATGCCAATGATCTCCCTATAGAAGGCGCTTATGTGGATAGAAATAAAGATGGTGCAGTAGATTCAGCAGACAAATACGAATTTCACAAACCAGATGCTGATTATACTTTTGGTTTTATGACTAATTATAATTACAAGAAATGGGATTTTTCAATGGCTTGGAGAGCAAGTGTAGGAAACTATATTTATGATAATGTAAGCGCAAGTAGAGCCTTATTGTCACAAGGAATTTCAGATAATAATCCTAATGCCATTAATAATGCTCCAGTTGATTTTAGTATTACACAATTTACCAAGAAAAACGCAGAGACAGATTATTATGTACACGATGGTTCATGGTTAAAATGGGATAACTTGACTATAGGGTATACATTTGATAATCCTATTGGGTTAAAAGCAAAACAATCAAATTTACGACTCTATACAGGTATTCAAAACGTATTGGTTATTTCTAAATACAAAGGAATGGATCCTGAAATATTTGGAGGTAATGACAGTACAATATATCCTCGTGCTAGAATGGCAATGTTGGGTTTAAACTTCAATTTTTAATTAAAACATCATGAAAAAAATAAAATCAATAAAAATTAAGTTGTTTGCGCTTTTAGGGTTGATTACCTTATTTACAGCGTGTACAGATGATATGAATGTGTTTCCAAAAGACGATGATGATTTTACTTCTGAAAAATTCTATGCGGATCCAAATTCATACAAAGTATTTATGGCCAAGATTTATGCTGGATTAGCAGTAACAGGACAGTCTGGTCCTGCTGGAAATCCGGATATACAAGGTATTGATGAAGGGTTTGGTCAATATTTAAGAGGCTATTGGCAGCTTCAAGAGTTACCTACAGATGAAGCTATGGTTTCATGGCTTGATCCAACATTGCCAGATTTGAATACTCAAACTTGGACGAAAGACAACAGATTTATAACAGCGTTTTATTCAAGAGCATTTTATCAAATTGGATTGGCAAATGAATTTTTAAGGGAATCAACAGATGCTAAATTGGATTCAAGAGGCGCAAGTGCTGAATTAAAAGCAGAGGTAAAAACTTTTAGGGCAGAAGTACGATTTTTAAGAGCTTTGTCTTATTATCATGCCATTGATTTATTTGGGAAAGTGGCTTTTGCAACTGAAGACGATAAAGTAGGTGTGAAACCACAAGAAAAAGACAGGGTTTTTGTTCTTGATTATTTAATCAAAGAATTAATAGCCATAGATGCCGACCTAAAAGCTGCTAGAACAAATGAGTATGGAAGAGTTGATAAAATTGGAGCAAAAATGGTTTTGGCTAAATTGTACTTGAATTCATTAGTATATACAGAAGAAAAAGTAAATAATGATACTAAAGCATTAGCTGTTATCAATGAGATAATAGCATCTCCTTACAAAATCGCCACAGTTCCTTATAGTAACTTGTTTATGGCTGATAATAACAGAGCTGATGTTCAAAACGAAATTATTTTCCCAGTTCTTTTTGATGGTTTAAAAACAAAATCCTGGGGTGGAACAACTTATTTAGTTCATGCTCCTTGTGGAGATTGGAATGATGAATTAGGTATTACAGCGGGATGGTTTGGACTTGTAGGTAGAAAAGAATTTGCAGCAATATTTCCTGATTTAACAGGAGCTGCTGATAAAAGAGCTCTTTTTAATACAGTACAGGATCCATTAAGTATTCCTACTTCATCTGATTTTTTTAAGAAAGGCGCGAGTTTTGGATTAAAAATAAGAAAATATACTAACAAAACTTCAACAGGTGCAAGTGCTAGTGGTACAGAACATCCAGACACTGATTTTCCTATGTTTAGATTAGCTGATGTATATCTGATGTATGCAGAATTAGCAGCAAAAGGAGTTGCTGGTGCTTCTACAACAACTGCTGCAAATTATGTAAACGTTTTAAGAACACGAGCATTAGCTGCCCAAGTGACAGCAATAGATATAACTTCTCTATTTGTATTAAACGAAAGAGCTAAAGAATTGTACTGGGAAGGACACAGAAGACAAGATTTGATTCGTTTCGGAAAATTCACAGGAAGTTCTTATATCTGGGAATGGAAAGGAAACGTTCAACCTGGAACTAGTATTGATGATAAATACAAACTATTTGCAATTCCGCAATCTGAAATAAATACTAATCCAAACCTTACTCAAAACCCGGGTTATTGATACTAAAAATATAAAAAATGAAAAATATTTTAAAAACAACAATTTTAGCAGTTTTCCTGATTTCATTAGGATCTTGTGAGACCGATACACATCCAGTTGCGACGGCTAATGGATTTACGCTTAGCCCTATGGTACCGGGTGGACCTTATGTTTTATCCCCTTTAGGAGGAGATAATGACTTGGCTACTTTTACTTGGAGCGTTGCGGATAATGGTATAGAAACTATTTCGTCATCATATGTGATAGAAATTGCAAAAAGCGGAACTAATTTTGCAACACCTATTATTGCTAGTCCCAGTTCTACTAAAACTACATATACTTGGAAAGAAGGATATTTAAATACTATACTTTTAGACAATGGGTTTCTGCCTGATTTAGCTGGGGATATTGACATTAGGGTAAAATCAACTCTTGGGCTGGGTTCTCATCCTTTTAATCAATATTCTAACGTGTTTACAACAAAGGTAACTCCGTTTGCACAGCCTTCTTTTGCTTTCACAAAAGCAGGAGATAATCCAGCGAACGCACCAAAAATGATTTCTTCTGGTTTATTTACTACCGATTGTGAAGGATATGCCTGGTTAGAAGTAGGAAATTATAGGTTTTATACTTCTGTACAAAATAAATATCTTACTACAAACCCATATTACGGAAATAATGGAAGTGGAGCCCTTGTTTTAAGTGGTGCTGACATTACTGTAGCTACAGCTGGATTTTATATGATAAAAGCCAATATTGGAACAACTCCAACAACGTATTCTTTGACAGCAAGTGAATGGGGAATATTTGGTCTTGCAAAACCTTTCCCAACATCAGTTAATAGAAAAATGATTTACGATGCTGCCACTAAAAAATGGACTCTTACTGTTTTATTAAATGGAGGTAAAGGATTCAAGTTCAGAAATACGGCTTCTACATTAATTCTAGGCGGGTTTGACGCAACAAAAGTTGGGGCTGACTATGCGGGAAATTTAATGAGTTATAATGGTCAGGATATTTTTTTAGCAGGAACGACACCTGCTAATTATATAGTCACTCTGGATTTAAATACTCCAAGGGCTTATACTTATACACTAGTTAAGCAGTAATCAATTTACTTTTAAAAAGGGCTGTTTTTTTAGCAGCCCTTTTTGTTATCAAATAATTCGACTATGAAAAAAATTATTTTATTGTTTTTATTAATAACCTCGTTAGGTTATGCTCAGCAACAAACCGTTATTTACAATGTAAGCCCAACAACTTTTGAGGAAACAGATTTTATTACTCTTACGTTTAATGGCAATAGTATTGATGAAGCCAGCTGGGGAGTTGTGGGAAATGCATTGTATTTATGGGCGTGGTCTTTTGATATTAATGATGTCAATATACTAGATTGCCCAACTAATGGAAGTTGGACTAGTTCTAATGAAGTAAATCGATTAGTCTATAATTCAGGTACCGATACCTATTCGATTTCGTTTACTCCAACTACTTTTTACAACCGTGTAGGAATTGGGAAAATAGGGTTTTTAATAAAAGCCAAAAACGGTACAGGAGATAAAAAGTCGCAAGATGAAGATGAAGAAGTTGGGAATTTTCAAGTAACCTTGACTTCTCCTTTGCAGAATAGTTCAACCATACTTTCGTCTGGTGGTAGCATAGCTATCGCTGCAACGAATACAGCGGGTAATGCAATTTATAACTTGAAATCCAATGGCGTTTCAATCAATACAAATCCTAGTACATCTAGTTATACCTTTAACCAAACAAACATCACTGCAAATCAAAATTACGATTTGGAGGTAACTCAGGGTACAACGACAATAACAAAAAAGTTTTCGGCAATTATCAACCCAGGGGCAGTTTCCGAAACAATCCTAGCTGGTTTAGTTGATGGCATCAATTATAATACTGGGGATGCCACAAAAGCAACTTTAGTGTTGGATGCTCCAGGAAAAGACTTTGTTTATGTTGCAGGAAGTTTCAATAACTGGCAACCAGGTACAACTTTTGCGATGAAAAAAGACGCTACTGCCGGCTCAACTAAATTTTGGTTGGAACTTACAGGCTTGGTTTCAGGTACAAATTATACCTACCAATATTGGGTGGTTGATCAAACACCAATTGCAGGTTCTCCGGTCTTAGTTAAAACAGCCGACCCTTATTCTACTTTAGTTTTAAGTAAAGAGGATGATCCGTGGATTCCTTCAGGAAATTATCCGAATCTTCCGGCTTATCCAGTAGGACAAGAAAGAGAAGTTACCGTTTTGCAAACGGGACAAACTCCTTATGCTTGGAGTACTGCAACAACTAATTTTGTTAAACCAGAAAAAGATAAATTAGTAGTTTATGAAGCCTTGGTTAGAGATTTTGATGCCAATAGAAGCTACCAAAATCTGATTGATAGAATAGATTATTTCAAAAACCTGAAAGTAAATGCCATCGAATTAATGCCTGTAATGGAATTTGACGGGAACGAAAGTTGGGGTTACAACACCTCTTTTCATATGGCATTGGACAAAGCATATGGAAATAGTGCAAAATTTAAAGAGTTTATTGATTTATGTCATCAAAACGGAATTGCAGTAATTTTGGATGTGGCGTTGAATCACGCTTTCGGAAGAAATCCAATGGATAGAATGTGGATGAATGATCCCGATGGAGATGGGTGGGGCGGTCCAGCAGCTGATAATCCATATTTTAATGTTGTTCCAAGGCATAGTTATAATGTAGGAAATGATTTTAATCATCAATCAGAATTTACAAAAAATTATGTAAAAAGGGTTGTTAAACAATGGATTGAAGAATATAAAATCGATGGCTTCCGTTGGGATTTAACCAAAGGATTTACTCAAAATTGTGCTAGTGGTGATGCTTGTACAAACACCTATCAACAAGACAGAGTAGATGTGCTGAAAGAGTATGCTAATTATTCTTGGAGTTTAGATTCAACGCATTATATTATTTTCGAACATTTAGGAAACGACAATGAAGAACAACAATGGGCAAATTATAGAATAGGCGAAACACCTAGCAAAGGCATAATGATGTGGGGGAAAATGACGGAAGCATACAATGAGTTGTCTATGGGATATAATAATAGCAAAAATAACTTTGAAAGAATGGGTCATGATGCGCATGGTTTTACTGGAAAAAGAGTAATAGGGTATGCCGAAAGTCATGATGAAGAGGTATTAATGTACAAAAACTTGACTTTTGGACAAAGTGCAAACCCAGCCCATAATGTTAAAAATTTAAATACGGCTTTATCAAGAATGTCGGCAATAGGTGCTGTTTCACTGCTTATTCCTGGTCCAAAAATGATTTGGCAATTTGGAGATTTGGGTTGGAATAACTCAATTTTTACTTGTAATAATGGAGTTGTTGATGTTGATACTGACGGGAATGGTCCCGATGGCGATTGTAAATTGGATAAAAAACCACAACCTCAGTGGGTAAACAACTGGTTGGGCGATGTGAATAGAAATAAAATCTATTTTGATTGGGCCAAAATGATTACTTTAAAAACAACAGAGCCTATTTTTAATGCTAATATTACCGCAAATAGCGGATTTGATATTCAATCCGGAAATACTTTTACCCCAAGATTGTTCATTTGGGATGATACAATGCTTTCAACTCAACTAAAAAACGTGGTGGTATTAACCAATTTTGATGTCAATATTCAAAGCGTTATTCCAAATTTCCCCTATACAGGAACATGGTACAACTTGATGGATAATACTTCGTTTGAAGTGACAAGTACAACGGCAACAATTACTATTGAAGCGGGTGGATTTATAATTTATGGCAATAAACCATCTACATTGGGAACAGATACTTTTGAAGTAAACGGTGAGATTTATATATATCCAAATCCAGCTACAAATTATTTTACACTAAATGGTGTTGTATCAAAAGTAGAGATTTATTCCGTCACCGGACAATTGGTAAAAAGTTTTAATGCAAATCAGTCTAAAGAAAATCAATATCCAATCAGTGATTTGAACCAAGGAATTTATATTGTAAAAACACTAAATGAAAACAACGAAGTAAAAGTAATCAAGCTGCTAAAACAATAATATTCTTATACTTAAAGAATAAGGCTGCCCCAAAAGGCAGCCTTATTTTTTTGCTATTCTTTTGGTTTATAATAATTGTTGGTATCTGATTTGTAAAAAAACACCGATAACTAAAATCTTATTAACACGAAAACGTGGTAGTTGGTTTTTTTTTGAAGTATTCTTTTTTTATTTGCTGTTTTTTTATAATTTTATGGTATATTAATCTAAAAAACAATTAATTATGAAAACAAAATTATTTTATTTATTTATTGCTGTGTTTTTATTTAGCATAGGCAGTAAAGCACAAACCACAACTTCGTGTCCTGTTTCAAACACATGGCTTCATTGTATTTCCTTGATAGGGCCTGGAACTCCAGGTGGGGATTGGGCTACAGACACTTATTTGACTTCTCTTGATGGAGATGTTTATACTGCTGTAGATTTGCAGTTCTCTGCTGCCGATATAAAATTCCGTCAAGATGGTTGTTGGGATGGATGTCCAGGAAACACTGCTGGTTATGGGCCAGCTGCTGGAGCTGGAACAGGTTGGCCATCAGGATCGGGTATTTCAGTGCCTTTTGGACCAAACATTCAATGTCCTGGGGGCGTTTGGAATGTTAAATTTACTCTAAGCACTGCTGCTTGGGAATTTACCGCAGGAACACCTAATCCAGTTATTAAATTAACAGGAACAGCTGTATCGGGATCTCCAGTAACAATGTCAACAACTAATGGAAAACAATATACTCTTAAAAAAGCAACTCTAGTTCCAGGAACTTGCCAGTTTGAAATAAATGGTGTTGCTTATGGAGCACTTACTTTTCCAACTGGATCTGCTCAAAGTACTACTGAAAATATTCCGGTAGCTACAACGGGAATTGACTATGATGTTACTTTTGATTATCTGACAGCTGATTATACTTTTGCTATAGCGACTTTTCCTAAAATAGCGATTATTGGAGCAGGAGCAGGAGGATGGCCAAATGATCCACAAGTAGATGCAAATGCAATGACTACATCTGATGGTGTTACTTATACTATTAGCCATATTGCACTAACAACTGGGCCAATAAAATTCCGTCAAGATAACGCTTGGAATAATAACTGGGGAGGTACTACATGGTCTTCAGGTGCAACAGCTGGTAGCGACATACCTGCAGTTGGCGGCAATTATAATGGTACATTTAACAAAACTACTGGAGCCTATTCTTTTACTCTTAACACGATTGCTGTTGTTGGAAGTGGAGTTGGAGGATGGCCAAATGACCCACAAGTAGACGCAAATGTTATGTCTACAACTAACGGTGTAGATTATACTTTAAATGGTCTTGTGGTAACGAATGGAGCTGCAAAATTCCGTGAAAATAATGCTTGGGGTACAAACTGGGGTGGTGTTGGATTTCCTTTAGGAACAACTGCTGGCAGTGACATAAATACGACTGCAGGAACTTATAATCTAACATTTAACAGAACAACTGGAGCTTATGATTTTGGAACTAATTTAGGGGTAAATAAATTTGATACAGCGAGTTTCAAAGCGTATCCTAATCCAACAAAAACAAGCTGGAACATTACTTCTGGAAATGAAGGTATCACTTCAGTAAGACTGTATGACATTTTAGGAAAATCAGTTTATGCAAAAACCACTTCATCTAAAGAAGTTACTGTTAATGCTGCCGACCTTTCAAAAGGAGTTTATTTTGCAAAAGTGGCTACTGCCAACGGCGAATCTACGGTTAAGCTAGTGAAAGAATAAATTAAAGCTAAGTTACTGATGAGTCCCTTACTGCATTGCAGTAAGGGATTTTTTTTATCCAAAAAGGAACCTATTTTTATTGTTTTGTCATTTCGACCAACGGGAGAAATCCCATCAGTTGCTCTCGTGATGAGATTTCTCCTGCGTCGAAATGACCCCAAATAACCCCCTAATTTAATGACACTGCGCTCGACTTGACAAATCTAAATTCCTTTACATTCTATACTTTAGCAAAAAGGCTGTCTAGAAATAGACAGCCTTTAATCATTTAAAGAAAAACGATATTACAATTTTCCGTCCTTAATTTCATCTACAATTTCTGGATTCAACAGGGTTGAGGTGTCTCCGAAATTTGAAAAATCTCCTTCGGCTATCTTACGCAAAATTCGACGCATAATTTTACCAGAACGGGTTTTTGGCAAACCACTAACAAATTGTATTTTATCTAATTTTGCAATTGGTCCTATGTGGCCAGCTACATGTTGATTAATTTCTTTGGCTAGGTTGTCACGATCACGAGATTCTCCAGATTCTTTTAGAATTACAAAACCATACAAAGCATTTCCTTTGATATCGTGCGGGAATCCTACGATGGCACTTTCGGCAACCGCTGGATGTTCGTTTATCGCATCTTCAATAGGAGCTGTTCCCAAGTTGTGTCCAGAAACAATAATCACGTCATCTACGCGGCCTGTGATTCTATAATAACCCACTTCGTCACGCAATGCTCCATCACCCGTAAAATATTTCCCAGGGAAGGCGCTAAAATAAGTTTCTTTGTACCGTTGATGATCACCCCAAATAGTTCTGGCAATTCCCGGCCAAGGAAATTTGATACACAAACTTCCCGTAACTTGATTTCCTTCAATTTCATTGCGTTTGTCATCCATTAAAACGGGTTGAATTCCAGGTAATGGCAAAGAAGCATAGGTTGGTTTTGTTGGAGTAACAAAAGCAAGTGGTGAAATCATAATGCCGCCAGTTTCAGTTTGCCACCAAGTATCTACTAGCGGGCAACGTTTTCCGCCTACATGGTCATTGTACCAGTGCCAAGCTTCCTCGTTGATAGGTTCTCCTACAGAACCAATTACTTTTAATGAAGATAATGGATGTTTTTGTACGTATTCCAATTTTTCTTTTGCCAAGGCACGAATCGCCGTTGGAGCCGTGTAAAATTGGGTTACTTTATGTTTTTCGATGATTTCCCAAAAACGACT
>CAMDGJ010000066.1 GCA_945897545.1 Flavobacterium psychrophilum | reverse complement strand
ATATTCAATTTCGAAGGCGGCTGTTATGCAAAAGTGATCAATTTGACAGCTGAAAACGAACCAGATATTTTTAGAGCCATTAAAAAAGGGGCTATATTAGAAAACGTGGTGTTCAAAGAAGGAACAAATGAAGTCGACTACGAAGATGTTTCTATTACTCCAAATACGCGCGTAAGTTATCCGATTTATCATATAGACAATATCCAACCAAAATCTATTGGTAAAAATCCAAAAAATATATTTTTCCTGACTGCAGATTCATTTGGAATTTTCCCCCCAATTTCAAAATTGACAGCTGGCCAAGCTGCTTATCATTTTATTTCAGGTTACACTGCAAAAGTAGCTGGAACCGAAGCAGGAGTTACAGAACCTCAACCCAATTTTTCAGCTTGCTTTGGAGCACCATTTATGCCTTTGCATCCAACAAAATATGCTGAAATGCTGAGCAAAAAAATGAAAGATGCCAATGTAAAAGTTTGGCTTATCAACACCGGCTGGACGGGTGGCTCTTATGGAACAGGAAGCCGTATGAAATTGAAATACACTCGCGCTATGATTACTGCGGCACTAAACGGAGAATTAGACAATGTAGAATATGTGAATCACAAAGTCTTTGGGATTGCCATACCTCAATCTTGTCCTAATGTGCCAACTGACATTTTAAACCCTCGAAATACTTGGGAAGACAAAGAATTGTACAATGTCAAAGCAATAGAATTAGCACAAAAGTTCAAAGCTAATTTTGAGAAATTTTCAGCATTTGCCAACACCGAAATTATGTCAGGAGCGCCACTTGTGTAGTTAATTATAAATTCAAAGTTAAGAGGAGTCACGCTAAAAACGTGGCTCTTTTTTGTTGCAATAAAAGATAGCCACAGATTCACAGATTTTCAAAAAACATTTTTAATCTGTGAATCTGTGGCAAAAAAAAAAATCGCTTAGAGAGATTATTTCAAGAGAGATTAAAATTATCACCTACAACAAAATGTAACTTCTATCGTTAAATAGTTACTAATCAACAGCAATCAATCTAGCTTCAACCAACCGCTGAAGCAAATCAAAATCAATGATTATGTTAAAACAATTCTTCCTTCTCTGTTCCGGATCCGACAAAACGCTGCTTGGAGGTTGCTCTGAAGGCGAACAAACTAAATATGTAGGCATTGGTGCTACCGTTTTCTTCACAGCAGTGATGGCTTTTATAGCTAGTTCGTACGCCCTTTTCACCGTTTTTGATAATTCTTTTATTGCAATGGGATTTGGTGTGGTTTGGGGATTGCTTATTTTCAATTTAGATAGATTCATTGTTTCCACCATTCGAAAAAGAGATAGTTTAAAAAGTGAATTCTTGCAAGCAAGTCCACGAATTGTTTTGGCTATAATAATTGCTATAGTGATTTCGAAACCATTGGAAATTAAAATTTTCGAGAAAGAAATCAATACCGTTTTATTAAAAGAAAAAAACGCAATGGCTTTGAACAACAAAAAAGAAGCGGCCACTTATTTTAAATCAGATTTAGACAAAAACAAGACCGAAACGAACAATTTAAAGGTTGAAATTGCAAACAAAGAAAAAGAGGTAAACGCCTTATATGAAACCTATATTACCGAAGCCGAAGGAACGAAAGGCACAATGAAGCTGGGGAAAGGACCCGTTTTTAAAGAGAAAATTGCCAAACATAATTTGGCTTCAGCCGAACTCGATTCGATTAGAAAAACCAACTTGGCTAAAATTGCTGTCAACGACAAAAAAGCTACAACTTTACAAGCCAATCTCGATAAAAAAGTAACCGAAACACAACCTATTATTGATGGTTTTGATGGACTAATGGCTAGAATTAATGCATTGAACAAACTACCACTAGTTCCTTCCTTGTTTATCATGTTGCTATTTTTGGCAATAGAAACTTCGCCAATTATAGCCAAATTATTATCGCCCAAAGGCGAATACGATTATAAGCTAGAAGATTTGGAAACAGCTTTAAAAGCTACTTTGACACAAGACAAATACCAACGCAATTTATTGGTTAAAACCAGCGCATCAATGCACGATAAAGTCTATGAAGATATTGCGCAAGACAAAGAATTATATAAACTTCAACGTCAGAAAGCCACTGAATTACTGGAACTTCAAGCGCATAATTTTGTAGAGAAACAAAAGAAAACAATGTGATCTAATTGGTTTTTAAAAACAAAAAAGGCAATGATACAATTGAAATCATTGCCTTTTTTGCACTAAACAATACTATCTATTGGAGTACAGTTTAGAAATGTATTTACCAATTAAATCGAATTCAAGATTTACTTTTGTTCCTACATCAAAACTCTGGAAATTAGTATGCTCAAAAGTATAAGGAATAATGGCCACACTAAACTGATTGTTTCGCGAATCTACAACAGTTAAACTCACTCCGTTTACTGTAATGGAACCTTTTTCGATAGTAATATTATTGATAATTTCGTCGTATTCAAAAGTGTAATACCAACTTCCATTTGTTTCTAAAGCTGTAATACAACTCCCAATTTGGTCAACATGTCCTTGAACGATATGGCCGTCTAATCGATCGCCCAATTTCATTGCTCTTTCAAGATTAACAATATCTCCTGTTTTCCAATAAGAAATATTCGTCTTTTTTACTGTTTCACCTATGGCTGTAACGGTATAAAGGTTTTCATTTATTGCTACTACGGTCAGACAAATGCCATTATGAGCTATACTTTGGTCTATTTGAAGTTCATCAGTGAGCGTTGAAGCTAATGTAATATGAAGATTGTCTTTGTCTTTTTTTATTTCTTGGACAGTGCCAAGTGTTTCTATAATTCCTGTAAACATTTCTTGTTTTATTTTACTAAATTTGCAGTTCAAAATTAGCAATAAATAACGGGATGCCATGATAAAAAAAGCAGAAAATATAATCGTCGGAATTTCAATAGGAGATTTAAACGGTATTGGAAGCGAAGTTGTTCTAAAAACATTTGAAGATTCTCGAATGTTGGAATTATGCACCCCAGTTATATTTGCAAATGTAAAAGTCCTTTCGTTTGTGAAAAAAGATTTAAAGTCAACTGCAATGCTGCACGGAATCGATAGAATGGATCAAATAGTTTTGGGTAAAATCAACGTTTTAAATATTTGGCAAGAAGGAGTAGAGATTAATTTTGGTGTAAACGATGAAAAAATTGGAAAATACGCTATAAAATCTTTTGTAGCGGCAACTAAAGCTTTGAAAGAAGGGATTGTAGACGTGATAGTAACTGCTCCAATAAATAAATACAACATTCAATCTGAAGAATTTAAATTCCCAGGACATACCGATTATTTAGACCAAGAGTTAGAAGGAAACGCTTTAATGTTAATGGTTCAGGACAATTTGAGAGTTGGTTTATTGACCGATCATATTCCTTTAAATGAAGTTGCGTCACATCTCACCGAAGCATTGATTATAAAAAAAATAGAAACGATAAAACAATCTTTAATTCAGGATTTCACTATTAACAAACCCAAAATCGCTGTCTTAGGATTGAATCCACATTGTGGTGATGGGGGTGTTATTGGCAAAGAAGATGAAACAATATTAAAGCCAACATTAAAAAAAATATACGAAAAAGGAACAATGGTTTTTGGGCCTTTTGCAGCTGATGGTTTTTTTGGAAGCAATCAATACGAAAAATATGATGCCATAATTGCAACCTATCACGATCAGGGATTGATTCCTTTCAAGACATTGTCATTTGGCAACGGTGTGAATTATACTGCAGGATTAAACAAAATTAGAACTTCGCCAGATCACGGTACCGCTTATGATATTGCTGGTAAAGGAATAGCAGACTTTAATTCTTTTAAAGAAGCGATTTATCTGGCAATTGACGTTTACAATTCAAGAAATCAATATGCAGAAATCAGTCAAAAACCGCTAAAAATAAAAGAAAAATAGATAAAATTAAAAAAAGGCAAATAAGATTATTAGATTTCCAATAATTTTATATCTTTGCACTCCCGAAGTTTAGGGCAAATTGTTGTTGAAATGAACAAGACGAAAGAATATTTAATTCCTTTTGTAGGATTAAAGGCTGGTAAACATCATTTTGAATATCAAATAAGTAATGTGTTCTTTGAAATCTTTGATTATCAAGAATTTAATAATTCTACCATCAAAGTAAATGTAGTTTTAGAGAAGAAAAGTACCATTATGGAACTTTCTTTCAAACATAAAGGAACTGTTAATGTTCCTTGTGATATGACAAACGAAGAGTTTGATTTACTAATTAAAGGTAAAATGAATTTAATTGTGCGTTTTGGTGAAGTGTTTAACAATGACAACGAAGAGTTGCTTATTATACCACACGGAGAGTTTCAAATAGATATTTCACAGTATATTTATGAAATGATTGTGCTTTCTGTTCCTTTAAGACGAATTCATCCAGGGATTAAAGATGGAAGTTTAAATACCGAAGCCTTGGCAAAACTGAAGGAATTAGCCATCAAAGAATTGAAAAAAGAGAATAAAAAAGAACAAAAAGAAGAAAATATTGACCCACGTTGGGACAAATTAAAGCAACTATTAACGGATAAATAATATAGTAAAATGGCGCATCCTAAGAGAAAAATCTCCAAAACAAGAAGAGATAAAAGAAGAACACATTACAAAGCTACAGTAGCACAAATTGCTACTTGCCCTATCACCGGCGAAGCACATTTATACCATAGAGCCTATTGGCATGAAGGAAAAATGTATTACAGAGGGCAAGTTGTTATAGATAAATCTGCAGCAGTTGCTTAATATGTTTATGTAAATAATATTAAAACTCTCACCTCGTGAGAGTTTTTTTTGTTGTTAATAATTTTCATTAAATAGAGCTATTAAAACGAATAAGGATACGATTTTTTTTGTACTTTTAGAGCCCTTTATAAATTTTACAAATGCTAGCATTTGTAGAGAAATAACAGAATGTAATGAACAAAATCACAGCCGCGATTACAGCTGTTGGAGCATACGTACCAGACTACGTACTGACAAACAAGATTCTTGAAACATTAGTTGATACAAACGATGAGTGGATAACCTCTCGAACTGGAATTAAAGAGAGAAGAATTCTTAAAGATGACACTAAAGGAACATCTTTTTTGGCAATAAATGCTGCGCTAGATTTAATAAAAAAAGCGAATATTAATCCCCTAGAAATAGATTTGTTACTTATGGCAACAGCTACTGCTGACATGCCTGTAGCCTCTACTGGGGCTTATGTCGCAACAGAAATTGGAGCAACAAACGCCTTTGCTTACGACTTACAATCAGCTTGTTCCAGTTTTTTGTTCGGAATGTCAACCGCTGCTGCTTATATTGAATCAGGGCGATACAAAAAAGTATTGCTTATTGGAGCAGATAAAATGTCTTCAATAGTGGATTACACTGATAGAACAACTTGTATCATTTTTGGAGACGGAGCAGGAGCAGTTTTGTTCGAACCAAACTATGAGGGCCTGGGCTTACAAGATGAATATCTAAGAACGGATGGAGACGGTAGAGATTTTTTGAAAATGACTGCCGGAGGTTCACTTTTTCCTGCTTCAGAGCAAACGGTTTTAGACAATCAGCACAATATTACCCAAGACGGAAAAACAGTTTTTAAATATGCTGTTACCTATATGGCAGATGCCTGTGAACAAATTATGACCCGAAATAATTTGACCCACGATGATATTGCTTACTTAGTTCCGCATCAAGCCAATAAACGAATCATTGATGCAACCGCAAGTCGAATGGAATTAGAAGATTCAAAAGTATTAATGAACATCGAAAGATACGGGAATACTACTTCTGCTACCTTACCCCTAATTCTAAGTGACTTTGAACATTTATTTAAAAAAGGAGATACACTAATATTTGCTGCTTTTGGTGGTGGATTCTCATGGGGATCAATTTATCTGAAATGGGCTTACGATAAAAAATAAATTTAAACTAAAAACCAAATAATTATGGATTTAAAAGAAATTCAAAATCTAATCAAATTTGTAGCAAATTCAGGAGTTGCTGAAGTTAAATTAGAGATGGACGATGTTAAAATTACCATCAGAACTACTCTCGAAGGACCCGTGTCTGAAACGACCTATGTACAACAAATGCCTGCTCAACCTGTTCTTCAACAAGCAGTTGCAGCGCCGATAGTAGAAGCTGTAGCTTCAACCCCAGTTACTGCCGTTGCAGAGAATTCTCATTATATAACCATAAAATCTCCTATTATTGGGACTTTTTATAGAAAGCCGTCACCAGACAAACCCTTGTTTGTTGAAGTAGGTAGCACAATTGCTAAAGGCGATGTTCTTTGTGTTATTGAAGCAATGAAATTATTCAATGAAATTGAATCTGAGGTATCTGGTAAAATTGTCAAAATCTTAGTTGACGATATGTCACCTGTAGAATATGACCAACCCTTATTTTTAGTAGATCCATCATAAATTTTAGATTGCAGATTTTAGATTGTAGATTTGAACCTTACCAACTTTTAGCTTCAAATCAATTGCATTCTTGACTTCTAACTTCTAACTTCTAACTTCTAACTTTTAAAAGATGTTTAAAAAAATATTAATTGCAAACAGAGGAGAAATTGCGCTTCGTGTCATTCGAACATGCAAAGAAATGGGCATAAAAACAGTTGCGGTTTATTCGACTGCCGATGCTGACAGCTTGCACGTTAAATTTGCTGATGAAGCGGTTTGTATAGGTCCTCCTCCGAGCAACTTATCCTATTTAAAAATTTCAAGTATTATTGCCGCCGCCGAAATTACGAATGCAGATGCAATACATCCCGGATATGGATTTCTTTCCGAAAACTCAAAATTTTCAAAAATATGTCAAGAACATGGTGTTAAATTTATAGGTGCATCACCAGAAATGATTGACAGAATGGGCGATAAAGCTTCGGCTAAAGCCACAATGAAAGCTGCCGGAGTTCCTTGTGTGCCCGGTTCAGAAGGCATTTTAGAGTCTTTTGAAGAAGCACAATCAATTGCAAAAAAATTCGGATATCCAGTAATGCTAAAAGCAACTGCTGGCGGAGGAGGAAAAGGAATGCGTGCCGTATGGAAAGAAGATGAATTATTAAAAGCCTGGGAAAGCGCTCGTCAAGAGTCAGCAGCCGCTTTTGGTAATGACGGCATGTATCTTGAAAAATTGATTGAAGAACCAAGACATATCGAAATTCAAGTGGTAGGCGATTCTTTTGGCAAAGCCTGTCACCTTTCTGAAAGAGATTGTTCTGTACAAAGACGTCATCAAAAATTGACAGAGGAAACTCCTTCACCGTTTATGACTGACGAATTGCGTGAAAAGATGGGTGCTGCAGCTGTAAAAGCAGCTGAATTCATCAAGTACGAAGGGGCTGGAACAGTTGAATTTCTAGTGGACAAACACCGCAATTTCTACTTTATGGAGATGAATACTCGTATTCAGGTAGAACATCCAATTACGGAACAAGTAATAGACTACGATTTAATTCGGGAGCAAATTTTAGTTGCTGCAGGTGTACCAATTTCAGGTAAAAATTACATTCCACAAATGCACGCCATTGAATGTCGTATCAATGCCGAAGATCCTTATAATGATTTCAGACCTTCACCAGGAAAAATCACAACATTGCACATGCCCGGTGGTCACGGAGTTCGTTTAGACACTCACGTTTATTCTGGATATACCATTCCGCCCAATTACGATTCAATGATTGCTAAATTAATCACTACTGCTCAAACGCGCGAAGAAGCCATTAGCAAGATGCGAAGAGCCTTAGATGAATTTGTGATTGAAGGAATCAAAACAACCATTCCTTTTCACAGACAATTAATGGATGACCCTAGATATATTGCGGGTGATTATACCACCGCTTTTATGGATACTTTTAAAATGAATGATTTAGAATAAAAATCTAAATATTTATTAACCAAAAAACCCAACTTTACAGTTGGGTTTTTTGGTTAATAAATTCTGAATTACAAAGTTTCATTCAGCCATTTATAAAATTCTCTTTGCCAAACCATAGCGTTTTGAGGTTTCAAAACCCAATGGTTTTCTTCTGGAAAATACAAAAATCTGCTTTTTATGCCTAGCATTTGTGCCGCTTGAAATGCTTCTTGCGACTGTCCAATTGGCACTCTAAAATCATTTCCACCTTGAATAATCAATATGGGTGTATTCCATTTTTGAACAAAATTGATAGGATTGAATTTGGTGTAGGCTTTTTGTGCAATGGCATTGTCCTTTTCCCAATACGCTCCGCCAAAATCCCAATAGTTAAAGAAAACTTCTTCGGTGGTACCAAACATACTTTGGGTGTTGAAAACACCGTCGTGAGCGATAAAAGTTTTAAATCTATTGTTGTGAATTCCCGCCAAATAAAACACGGAATAACCTCCATAACTAGCGCCAACACAACCCAAACGCGTTTTGTCTACATATTTTTCTTTGGCTACCTCATCAATCGCTGAAAGGTAATCATCCATAACCTGTCCTCCCCAGTCTTTACTGATCTGTTCGTTCCATTCTAGTCCGTGACCCTGCATTCCACGACGATTTGGAGCTACAATAATATAACCTTGTGCTGCCATTAATTGAAAATTCCATCGGAAAGAATAATATTGTGTCAACGGAGATTGTGGCCCGCCTTGACAATAAAGCAAGGTTGGATATTTTTTTGAAGCATCAAAATTCGGGGGTAGAATCACCCAAACCAACATTTTTTTGCCGTCGGTTGTGGTGACATATCTTCTTTCGGTTTTGCTTAAGGCCAATGAGTTGTAGGTTGTCGTATTTACATTCGACAATTGAAGCCAAGTTTTTTTCTTCAAATTATAGGAATAAATTTCGGCAGCGTGATTCATATCGGTTCTAGTGACAATAATACTTTCTTCTGAAAGACCTACTAAACCAGCCACATCAAAATCGCCATTGGTCAACTGAATAACTTGTGGTAATTTCTTTGTCAAGCCCGGAAAATCTACTTCAAATAACTGCAGTGTTCCATCAATTGGTGCTTGAAAATATACTTTTTTGCCATCGACACTCCACAAAAAACTCTCCACTGTTCCGTCCCAATTTGCAGTCAAATTGATGTTCGTTCCTTTGAAATTGACAATAATATCATTTTTGTCCGCTTCATAACCATCGCGTTTCATTTGCAGCCAAGATAAATTTCCTGTTGGAGAAAACTTTGGATTGGTATCATATCCTAGATTGCCTTCTGTCCTATTAATGGTTTTGCCAGTTTCTAGATTATATTCATAGATGTCTGTATTGGTGCTGGTAGCATAAGCTGTTCCTGATTTTTTCTTACAAACGTATAAAATACTTTTGCCGTCTGGCGACCAAATATAATCTTCGTCTCCACTAAATGGTTTTTGTGGACTATCAAAAGTTTCGCCTTTCAAAATGTCAATACCAACAGCAGCTTCTTTGTTTTCTTTATAAAAAAACGTGATTGAATTTACCTTCGTTCCATTTATCCCAATGGCGATAATCCAAACCATTGTATATTTGCACATTCGATTTTTCTAGTTCTGGATAAAAATCTTTTCCATGAACTTTGTCGATTTTTACTTCTTCGTCATAAATCGTATATTTTCCGTCAGGAGAGACGTTTTTGTCGTGCACTAAATCTTTAGTTGAGGCAACTTCTGTTGGACTTCCACCATTTATAGGTACTGTATAATACTTAGAATTCGATTTGTTTTCTTCGGCAGATGGAAAATCTACTTTGTAAACTATATTTTTCTCGTCTTGAGAAAGTCCCAAAGCGGTTAGCCTACCGAGTTTCAAAAGTAAATCAGGAGACATTGTGTTTTGCGCCATCGCGTTTAAATTGATCATTATCAGCGTTATATATAATATTTTTTTCATAGTGAATTTTAAATTTAGCAAACTTTAAAAATACAAAATCTATTTGCAATAGTAGGACGATAATTAAATCTAATTGTATAAAACTGAAGCTATTTTTTTTACTTTTATAAAAAATTCAGATTTACGACAAATGGCAACAAAAATTACATCAAAAAAGACCAAAACTTCCTCACAAAAAAATTCGGGAACTTTTATAAGTAAACTAAGTCGTTTTTTATTCAAGGCATTACTGTGGTTTTTTGGAACGTCTGTTTTTTTGGTAGTGCTTTTTAAGTTTGTGCCAGTTTTGTTTACGCCTTTGATGGTTATTCGGCTGGTAGAAAACAAGATTGCTGGCAAAGAAATTTATTTTAGCCACGATTGGGAACCTATCGAAAACATCTCTACTAATTTACAAAAAGCGGTAATTGCGAGTGAAGATGGAACTTTTCTAGTTCATAACGGTTTTGATTTTACTGCAATGCAAAAAGCATACAAAAACAACGAAAGAGGACGGAGAATAAAAGGAGGCAGCACCATTTCGCAACAAACTGCCAAAAATGTTTTTCTATGGCAAGGACGAAGTTATTTGCGTAAAGGTCTTGAAGCCTATTTTACGGTGCTTATAGAATTAATTTGGGGCAAAGAACGCATTATGGAAGTCTATCTCAACAGTATAGAAATGGGGAACGGCATTTACGGCGCTCAAGCTGCAACGCAACATTGGTATAGAAAAGACGCCGCGAGTCTCACAAAAATTCAAGCTGCGGGAATTGCTGCCATTTTGCCCAATCCAAGGAAATATGCTGCAACAAGTTCCTCTTCTTATATTAATAATCGAAAATCTAAAATTGTTCGTCTGATGCGGTATGTAGGAAAGATTGAGTATTAAAATTATCGTCACTATTTAGCGGTAATCAGACACAGATTTCACCGATTTCACCGATTTTTTATAATTGTTTTCAAGCAAAGCTGAATTAAACAGCCACATATTTAGAAGTCATTTCTGGCGAACCTAAACAAAAAACTACAACCGTTTAAAGTTGTAGTTTTATTTTTTTTGTTCTACTGGTATTTGTGCGAGAAGTAAAACATCTTAACCACTAAGTTCGTTAAGAAAATTAAAATTTGCAGCGTTATTAATTTCCTTAATGGTTTAAAAAAATTAATACTCACACAAAACTGAGGTGAACCATTTTTTTTCTATTTCTATTAATAGATTAAACCAATTTTGCAGCAATTAAGTATTCCGCAATTTGAATCGTATTTGTTGCTGCTCCTTTTCTTAAATTGTCAGCTACAATCCACATATTTAATGTATTTTCTTGACTTTCGTCACGACGAATTCTTCCCACAAAAACATCGTTTTTGCCTTCGGCATATCTTGGCATTGGATACGTAAATGTATCTAAATTGTCTTGAACTACTACTCCATCTGTATGATGCAAAATGTTTCTCACTTCTGATACATCAAAATCAGTAGTGAATTCAACATTAACGGCTTCACTATGACCGCCTACAACAGGAACACGAACAGCTGTTGCCGTTACAGCAATTGTATCATCGGCGAGGATTTTTTGAGTTTCACGAACCAATTTCATTTCTTCTTTGGTATAGCCATTTTCTTCAAAACTATCACATTGTGGAATACAGTTTCTATTGATTTTATATTTATAAACCATATCACCTTCAATTCCTGCACATTCGTTTTCGAATTGTTCCACCGCTTTTACACCCGTTCCGGTGATGGATTGGTAAGTCGAAACAACCACCCGTTTTATATTGTATTTTTTATGCAGTGGAGCTAATACCAAAACCATCTGTATAGTAGAACAGTTTGGATTTGCAATGATTTTATCTGCTGCAGTTAATTCGCTAGCATTAATTTCAGGCACAATTAATTTTTTTGTTGGGTCCATTCTCCAGGCTGATGAATTATCGATAACTGTTGTTCCAGCAGCTGCAAACTTTGGCGCCCAATCTAATGAGGTTTGTCCACCAGCCGAAAAAAGGGCAATGTCCGCTTTCATATCTACTGCAGTTTGTAAACCAACAACAGTATGCTTTTGACCTTTGAATTCAATAATTTTACCCACTGACCTTTCAGACGCTACAAGAATTATTTCTGTATATGGAAAATTTCTTTCTTCTAATACTTTTAACATTATTTCGCCAACCATTCCTGTGGCTCCAACAACTGCAAGTTTCATATCGTATATTTTTTACTTTTAATAATATTTTCGAAGTACAAAAGTAAGCAATATGCTATTTAAAACAAATGTGTTCACAAAAAATAACAAATTGTTATATTTGTAACAAATAAAAGAACCACGCCTTCGAGCGTGGTTTAAGTTAGAATATATAATGTAGCGGAAATTTATTTTTTTAACAAATCCCTGATTTGTATCAGCAATTCTTCTTGTGTTGGTCCTGCAGGAGCTGGAACTTCAACTGGTTTTTTAGTTTTGTTGTAGGCCTTTACCACCATAAACATAACAAATCCTACAATAACTAAATTAACAATAGTGTTAATCCAAGCACCATAGCGTACAGCAACTTCAGGTACTGCGGCAACGCCTTCAT
>CAMDGJ010000065.1 GCA_945897545.1 Flavobacterium psychrophilum | reverse complement strand
GTCTACCACAATCCATTCTTTGGATACGGTTGCTTTGCTTGTCGATACTGTTTTGTAGCTTAATGCGTTCACAATAATTTATTTTAATTAAACATTCCATTCCCAATAAAGGGAGCGCAAAAGTACAATTATTTTTTTGAAATGCAAATTGTCTTAAAAATTTATTTTAACTTCCTTTTTCTGCTGATTATCAAATGAATATTTAGGGTTATATACATTTACGTTTTCTTAAATTGTAGTTCAATTTAGAGTTTCTATATTTGCAGTAGATCTGTTAAAAAAAATGTACATTACACTTTTGAAATAAAGACTTATTTTTGAGAGAGATTTTTTGGAATAAAACAAAAAATAATTGAATTCACGTCCCTAAAATGACATTTTATTTATAGACAGGACTTAATAGGAAAATAAATTTTAACTTATGAAAATTAGAGCAACTTTAAAACAAATCGCAAAAGAACTCGATGTCTCTGTTTCTACAGTCTCAAAAGCACTTAACGACAGTCCTGAAATCAGTGAGCAAACGAAAATTAGAATAAAGGAATACGCCAAACTCAAAAACTACAAGCCTAATGTTATTGGTCTGAACCTGAAAAACAGGAAGACAAAAACAATTGGGGTTATTATCCCTAATATTTTGGATTCTTTTTTTGCCAAAGTTTTTAGCGGTATAGAAAAAGTCGCCGATGCAAAAGGCTACAATGTAATTATGTGCATCTCCAATGAGTCGTTAGAGAAAGAAGTACGTATCATAGATATGTTAAGTAATGGAACCATCGATGGGTTTATTTTATCTATTTCAGAGGAAGCGCAAAAATTAAAGGAATACAATCACCTTAAAGAGGTCATAAATGAAGGCACTCCTATTGTAATGTTTGACCGTATTGTTGACGAAGTGGTCTGTGACAAAGTTATTGTAGATGATTTTGATTCGGCCTTTAATGCTACGCAACACCTAATAAATACAGGATGTAAAAACATTGCCTTGTTTTCTTCAGTTGACAATTTAAGCGTAGGTAAGTTAAGAGCGGAAGGGTATTTACAGGCACTAAAAGATAATAATTTTATCATAAACCCTAATTTGATTATTCGTACAGATTCTGAAACTGATTTAAAAAATAAAATAGAGACCGTTTTTGATACTAATAAAATTGACGGAATATTTGCCGTAGTAGAAAATGATTCTGTAGCGGCATTAAGAATTAGTCAAAAGAAAGGCTACAAAGTTCCTGAAGAAGTATCTATAATTGGTTTTGCGGATGGGATTCTAGCCTCCAGAAGATTGTCTCCAAGCTTGTCCACCTTGAGTCAATATGGAGTGGAGATCGGAGAAATGGCTGCCAATGTGTTGATCAATAGATTAGAATCAAAAGAAGAAAATCTGCCTTATGAAACGGTGGTTATCAAAACACAATTGAGAGAACGAGAATCGACAAGGAAGTTGTAATACCAGTCAATCCGGGGGACGAAGCAATTCTATTAGTTGCTCTCGTCATGAGAGATTCCTACGGAATCACAAAGTTGCTCAAACTGATCACTAAAACCTGCCAACTGAACACTATTTTTAATGCGCTTCCAGCCAGTCCCTTCCAGCTCCTAAATCTACCTCCACAGGAACGTCGAGTTGGAATTCATTTTCCATTTCGTGTTTAATTATGGCTAAACTTTATAAACTTTTAATCTTTATTTTAATTTCATCCCAATGAATTGGATTTGTCATTTCTGGCATTTCTTCTAAATCGGCATCATCAAAATAATGTAGGCTTTTTAAAACCATAAATTCTGATCCGTCGGCAAATTTTTTATTGAAAAACGAAATCATTTCTTGAAGGGAATAGGTTTGCAAAAGAAAATACAAGTCGATAAAATCTTTTTTGCTTCCTCGACCAACAATAGCATTTAACTTCATTGCTGCAATATCAGGTTGCGAAACCAAACGAATATTTTCTATGACTTTTACATTTTCTAGCAATGGATATTTGTAGTTTACAAAATCTACTTTGATTCCATCAACAGAAAGGATTAAAATATTTTTACTCTTTTTTAGAGTGATTACTTTTCCGAAGCCTGAAAGTATTTCAATAAAATCATCACTGTAGATTTCCGAATTCCCAAACAAATCAATATCAATCGATTTTCTATGACCTTTTTGCAAAGCAAGCGATGTGCCGCCAACAAGATTGAAATCGGCAAAAGAATCGCAATTCATTATTTTTCTTAAGAGTTCCAAGAGTTTTGGGTCAACTGACTGTGTTTGTAACATCTAAATTTTGTTTTTTCAATTTTAAATAAGTCAGATAAGAAGGCCAATGTCACAACATCCAGCGTTCGTAGTTTTAAAGAAACTTTTTTGATGGTTTCTAATCCATATATTTCTTGAATAATTTCCCAATCAGAAATCAATCCAAACTCTAGCACTTTGTATATGATTTGAACTTTTGATTTTTCAAAATCCAAGGCATTTTTATCCACATCCCAGAAAAGGTGTGTCGACAAATCGTTTATGTTGTAAGAATTTTTCATAAATCAAAATTAATTAAAAATTTTCGATTTGCTGTTTTCTAATGCAAAGCAACTTTTTTGTTAGCAAGATACAACTGATCACTAAAACCTGCCAACTGAACACTATTTTTAATGTGCTTCCAGCCAATTTCTTCCCGCTCCTATTTCAACATCCAAAGGAACATCCATAACAAATGCGTTTTACATTTCGTGTTTAATCATCGGTTCGATTTTGGATAAAAAATAATTCAACTTGCAATACTATTTTTCGATATTTCAATACTTTCTGTCCAAAGTGTATAAGGATCAAAATCTATGATTTCTTCTTTTCCCCAAACAACGGTATCGTATTTTACAAAAACTTGATTGAAAAACGAAGTGTCTTTCAAAGGTTGAAATACAGGAAAATTAAGATAAGGCATAACAGAAAATTATTTCCAGATTTTGTTTTCAAATTCTAGCTCTAGTTTATAACCAGGTTTTGGTATGGCAGTTATGATTTTTGGAAACATATTAATTATCTTAAAGGTTCAATTTTAAAAATAGGCTCTCCTTTTATAGCTAAACTCCAGTCTGCCATTAAATCTTCTTGACGAATTTCAATCCAAGCTGTTACAAGTTTTGTTTTATTTACAGGCAATTTCCCGTCTAATAATTTCCCGTCAGGAATTGAAAATACCGCTTCAAACTCATTATATTTCACTTGAATATGCGGCAAATTATGTTGCTTATTATCCAAATAATACATTGAAATAATTAATCCATAGAACAAGCTTATTACTGGCATAGTTTTTTTGTTTTAACAAAGTTACAAATTTCTAATGTGCTTCCAGCCAATTTTTCCCCATTCCAATTTCAACTTCTAATGGAACATCCATTATAAATGCATTTTCCATTTCGTGTTTAATCATTGGTCGAATTTTCTCCAATTCCGAGTTGTGAACATCAAACACCAATTCATCATGAACCTGCAATAACATTTTAGATTTCCAGTTTTCCGAAGTTAGTTTGTGGTGAATATTAATCATCGCAATTTTGATAATATCGGCGGCTGAGCCTTGAATTGGAGCGTTTACTGCATTTCGTTCGGCTCCACTTTTGACCATCATATTAGCAGAATTTATGTCTTTTAAATAGCGTCTTCTTCCTAAAACCGTTTGCACATACCCATTTTCTCTGGCAAAATCTACTTGATTCGCCATATAGGATTTTAGTTTTGGATAAGTCGCATAATAGGCATCAATCAATTCGGCACTTTCTTTTCGCGAAAGCGAAGTTTGATTAGAAAGTCCAAAGGCGGAAACCCCATAAATGATTCCGAAATTTACGGTTTTGGCATTGCTACGTTGTTCCTTAGTTACTTCTTCTAATGGAATATTAAATACTTTTGCCGCTGTACTTCTGTGAATATCTTCGTTGTTTTTAAAAGCAGCAATCATATTCTCTTCGCCCGATAAAGCGGCAATAATTCGCAGTTCTATTTGCGAATAATCCGCAGAAACCAAGGTGTAATTTTCATCACGAGCAATGAATGCTTTTCTTATTAATCGTCCACGTTCCGTGCGGATTGGGATGTTTTGTAAATTAGGATTATTCGAACTCAAACGACCTGTTGCGGCAACCGTTTGCATATAATCAGTATGAACGCGTCCTGTTTTGGCATCCACTTGGTTCGGCAATGCATCAATATAAGTACTTTGCAATTTCACCATTTGTCGCCATTCGAGAATATCTTTTACAATAGGATTGTCTTTTTCTAAATAACTTAGTATTTCTTCGCCGGTGGCATATTGACCGGTTTTGGTTTTCTTTTGTTTGGCTCCGCCAATTTTCAATTTGTCAAACAAAATATCGCCGAGTTGTTTTGGTGAAGCCAAATTAAATTTCTCGCCAGCCGTTTCATAGATTTTTTGTTCCAAAGCATTACTTTCAGTAGCCATTTCAACCGACATTGATTTTAAAAATGGAACGTCTAAATTAATTCCTTCCAATTCCATTGCTGCTAAAACCGGAATTAATGGAATCTCTATTTCATCAAATAATTTTTTAGTTTCGGCTTTATCGAGAATCGGACTGAAATTTTGCTTTAATTGAAAAGTAACATCAGCATCTTCGGCAGCGTATTCTTTGATTTCTTCCAAAGCGACATCTCGCATTGATTTTTGCCTGCCTGCCGGCGAGGCAGGATTTTTGCCTTTTCCGCCTGCCGAGCGGGCAGGTTTACCAATTAAATCTTCAATAGATTTCGGCGAATATTTCAAGTAGGTTTCACTCAAAACATCCATATTGTGACGCATGTCGGGATTGATGAGATAATGCGCAATCATTGTATCGAATAACTTTCCTTTGATTTGAACGCCATAATGCGACAATATTTTCAAATCATATTTTATGTTTTGGCCAATTTTCTCAATGGTTTCACTTTCGAAAAACGGTATGAATTTGTTGATTAAAACTTGAGCCTCTTCCTGATTTTCCGGAAACGGAACATAAAATCCTTTTCCTTTTTCGAAAGAAAACGAAATCCCGACCAATTCTGCGTGCAAAGCATCCAAACCTGTGGTTTCGGTGTCAAAACAAACCGAAGTTTGATTCATTAAATTTTGCAAAAGTAATTTAACTGCAAAATCGCCTTTAATACTTTGGTAAAAATGTTCGGTATTTTCTAATGTTGCATAATGGGAGTTTGATAGCACTTCACCGCTTTCCTCATCTGAAAATCCAAATAAATCAAACTGATCTTCGTTCGATTTTTTAGCCGGAACTTTTTTAATTATTTTTTCATTTTCATTGGCATTACCATTTTCATTACCGTTCGTGTCAATTTCGTCGTATTCTTTTCCGGTACCAAAATATTTATCAAACTGAGCTTTCATTTGGCGAAATTCCAATTCTTGGAACAATTCGTCTGTTTTTTCAACATCAGGTTTTGATAATTCGTAATCTTCGGCATTGAAAGTCACTGGGCAATCTAAAAGAATTGTGGCTAGTTTTTTGGATAAAATTCCTTTTGCTGCATTGGCTTCAATCTTTTCTTTCATCGCACCTTTTAACTTATCGGTGTTGGCTAAAAGATTTTCCATCGAACTAAATTCCTTTAGAAGTTTCTTAGCAGTTACTTCGCCAACTCCGGGTAATCCCGGAATATTATCTGCAGCATCGCCCATCATCCCCAGGAAATCAATCACTTGTTCTGGTCTTTCGATTTCAAATCTTGCCAATACTTCAGGAATTCCCCAAATTTCGATTCCATTTCCCATTCGTGCCGGTTTGTACATAAAAATATTCTCGGAAACCAATTGTGCAAAATCTTTATCTGGTGTAACCATAAAAACTTTATAGTCTTCTTTTTCAGCTTGTTTGGCAATGGTTCCAATTAAATCATCGGCTTCAAAGCCTGCGACTTCAATTATGGGAATGTGCATCGCTTTTAACAATTCTTGAATAAAGGGAACAGCAATTTTTATGGCTTCGGGAGTTTCGTCGCGATGTGCTTTGTATTCTTGGTACATTTCGTAACGATAGGTGCTTCCGCCTTTGTCGAAAGCTACAGCTAAATGGTCTGGCTTTTCACGTTTGATAACATCCATCAAGGCATTCATAAATCCCATAATGGCGGAAGTGTCCATTCCCTTGGAATTGATTCTTGGGTTTTTAATAAAAGCAAAATAACCACGGAAGATTAGTGCGTACGCATCGAGAAGGAAAAGACGTTTTTGTGACATAATACAATATTTTTTGACAGGGTAAAAGTAGCGAAAGTTTCAAACTTTTCGAGATGTTTTTTTGATAGTTTCAATTCAATTCGCTTTGATTTTTTTTAGAATTATTGCTACATATCACTTTTTTTTCCCGTATATTAAAAGCAGGATGTGAAATTTTTTTAGTACAATTTTAGTTAAATTTCAATTAATTAAAATTCGTTTCACCTAATTAATTTGTTATTTTGCAAAAAATTTATATCTCAATGATTTTACGTCTATTAATACTGTGTCTAGTCCTTTTTGTTGTTGAACTCTATGCTTATCAAGCATTAAAGACTGTGGTGAAATCAAAATCTTTTTTAATTTCCTATTTAATTATAAGTACTTTACTTTTAACTTTTATAGTTTATTCTTTTACTCAATTTGACCGTTCAGTAGGTCAAACAGGTCAAAGTATGCGAGCAATGGGTTTGATTCTGTTAATTTATATTCCTAAAATTATTTTGACCTTGGTGCTGTTCGGCGAAGACATTTTCCGAATTGGTTTTGGTTCGATAAATCATTTTGTCAAAAATAATGATAGTGTTGATTTTCTTTCTTCAAGACGAAAGTTTGTCAGTCAAATAGGATTAGGATTAGCGGCCATTCCGTTTTTGTCCTTAATATATGGTGAGACAATAGGGAAATACAATTACAAAGTGATCAAACAACGTATATTTTTTCCTGATTTACCTAATGAATTTGATGGTTTTACCATTACTCAGATATCTGATGTTCACAGTGGAAGTTTTGATAATCCTGAAAAAATAAACTATGCCATAGACTTGGTAAATGAACAAAATTCGGATATGATTTTATTTACAGGAGATATTGTAAATACAGATGCTAAAGAAATGCATCCTTGGATTGACACTTTCAAAAGAATCAAAGAACATAAGTATGGCAAATATTCGGTGCTAGGGAATCATGATTATGGGGAATATGTAACTTGGCCATCAGAAGCTGCTAAAGAGGAGAATTTTCAAGCCATAAAGGATTTGTATGGCAAAATTGACTTCAAATTAATGTTAAATGAGCATACTTTTATCGAAAAAGGAACTGACAAAATTGCCTTAGTTGGGGTCGAGAATTGGGGACATAATTTCAAGAAAGTAGGGGATATTAATTTAGCTTCTGTTAATTTGAAAAAAGAAGACTTTAAAATATTAATGAGTCATGATCCAAGTCATTGGGATCGCGAAGTTAAAAATCATGATAAAAATTTTCATTTAACATTGTCAGGTCATACCCATGGAATGCAATTTGGCATTGAAATCCCTGGTGTGATTAAATGGAGTCCGATACAGTATATTTACAAACAATGGGCTGGTTTATATGAAAATATGGGCAGGTATGTATACGTCAACCGCGGTTTTGGCTTTCATGCTTATTCTGGTAGAGTAGGAATTATGCCTGAAATTACTGTCCTCGAACTAAAAAAAGGTAGGAATGTGGCTTAATTCGTTTAAAATGCTACATTTGTAAAATAAATTGCTCTTTTCAATAGATTTAGAAAATTAAATTCGTTGGTTTTATGTCAAAATTTGGAGAACTTATAAGCACACAAGTTCCTGTGTTAATTGATTTTTACACAGATTGGAATGAATCATCTATATTGATGCATCCAGTAATTAGAGATGTTGCCGCTGCTCTTGGAGACAAGGCAAAAGTAATAAAAATTGATGTTGATAAAAATCAAGAACTAGCTGATGCGCTTCGTATCAAGGGACTTCCCACATTAATGATTTATAAAGAAGGTCAAATGATCTGGAGACAATCCGGTGAATTGGACGCTAATACCATAATTGGTTTAGTTCAGGAACATCTTTAATCCATTCTTTCAAAAATAAATCCTTTTGATGCCCAATATTTTAATGCTTTAGGCAAAGAATATTCTAGGTTCGGAAATGCTTTTACACTGTCGTGGAATACGATTATACTTCCTGATTTCGTATTTTTTATCACATTATCGAAACATTTTTCCTTAGAAATTGAAGTGTCAAAATCAGCACTCAAAACATCCCACATTATTATCTTATAGCCTAATTGGCGAAGTTTTTTAGATTGCGATAGTTTTATTTTGCCGTAAGGCGGACGGAACAGTTTAGGTTGCAGATTTAAGATTGTAGATTTTAGATTGAGGATTGAAGATTCGCATAAATTCACATTTTCTAAATATTCTTTAGTAGAAGTTTTCCAACCGTTTAAATGATTGAAGGTGTGATTCCCGATTGAATGACCTTCGTTGGCTACTTTTGCAAAAATTTCGGGATGTTTTTCAATGTTGTGACCAATGCAGAAAAAAGTGGCTTTGGCGTTGTACTTTTTTAATTCCTCGAGAACCCATTCTGTTATTTCAGGAGTTGGGCCATCATCAAAACTGAGGTAGATTTTATTTTCTGAATTGGATACATCCCAAACAAAATTTGAGAATATTTTTTTGATTTGAGCGCTTGTTTTTATCCAGTAGAAACTCATAATTCAAGATTTTATCAATTGAAATAAAAAATGTAGCGGCATTTTTCAACAGCGCTACATTTTCTAATTTTCATCTTTTTAAATATTTATTCTCTATCTCTCCCAAAACGGTCAAATATTTTGATATAAGTATTGAAAGGAGCTCTATTTTTATTGTAAAACTGGATGTCGCCACTTTCTTTCATTACTTGCAATAAACTTCTGTAACGTTCAATATCGGTAATAATATCAACGGCTAAATCAACTTGGTCTGAAGATGGTAAAGTGCCATAATAGTTCAGATTTTCTTGGTATTTGCCTATTAACTTGATTAAAAGTTGCTGAGCTTTTGCTTTTTCACCAACTTGATAATAACCTTTCGCAAAAGGTTCTACCATAGAATAATAACCGAATTTTTCAATTGGCATTTTTGTAATGGCCAAGTTAATGACGTTTTTCGCCTTGTCTAGTTTTCCTTCGGCAATCAACTTATCCATTAGTCTTGACAAAACTGAACGATAAGAAATACTGTTTTTTCTGGTTTCTGGATCGTGATAAATGTCTCCATCGCTGTTGCCCCAATCCCATTTCATAACAATAGAATACATTTTATCAGCATCAAGTCCGCCCATATCCATTGGGTTGGTGTCTTTGTCGATTTTTGTTTGTATTGGCAATAATTTATAGATCATTCCTTCTAGTTGCAGATAGTTTTTCATCCATAAATAATCTTCATCATCAAATGCGCCAGGACTAAAATAAATTGGTCTTTTCCAATTATTGTTAGCTATAACATCTAGCATCATTAATCTATTTTTGTACAATGCATTTCCTTTAATGTCAAGATCTATGTACGGTACAATGGAGTCGTTGAACTTTGATGACATTACTTTATTCTTGATAATACTGTTCTTGTCAACAGGAATTCTAATTTTGTTAGTTGGATAAAAATGAATGGATTGTCCATTCTGCATCTCAACAGTTGAATTTGGGTTTTTTATAAAATTTATAAAGTCTTTTATATCCCAACGGCTATCTGTTTTTTGAATATGTGCAACATAATCCAGTTTATCACCTACATATTCATTGTGTGTAAATGAAATAGGCAACGGATCAGATTCGTAGGTTTTGCTTTTCATTTGGTCAATATACCAATCCGTCATAAAAAGACTTGTATTCACGATTTTAACATCAGTTCTTACATGTTCAATTTCTTGGGCATACCAAAGCGGAAAAGTATCGTTGTCACCAATGGTAAATAAAATCGCATTAGGATCACAAGAATTTAAATACGCTTTTGCTAATGCTGTAGCGGTATATTTGTCAGAACGATCGTGGTCATCCCAGTTTTGGAAAGCCATCAAGAGAGGAACAGCTAATAAGCTGCCAGCAATAACTATGGGTCCGGCTATTCGTGGAGATAAATATTTTTGGGCACTTTCATATAATGAATATACTCCAAAACCGATCCAAATAGCAAATACATAAAAAGAACCTACTAAAGCATAGTCTCTTTCTCGAGGTTCAAAAGGTCTTTCGTTGAGGTAAATCTTTAAAGCAATTCCCAAAAACAAGAAAAGAATCAGAAGCACAAAGAAACTTTTTCGATCTCTACTGGCGTGATACATTATTCCAATGAGTCCTAAAATTAGAGGTAAAAAGAAATACACATTTCGCCCTTTATTATTCAACACATCCGAAGGTAAATTTTGTTGCGAGCCTAAATGCAGGTCGTCTAAAAAAGGAATTCCACTAAGCCAATTTCCGTCTTGATAATCATATCTGCCTTGTAAGTCGTTTTGACGTCCAACAAAATTCCACATTAAATATCTGAAATACATATAGCCAAATTGGTACTCCACCATAAAACGCAAATTGTCCGTAGTTGCAGGTTTTTCTACAATTAAATAATCACTATAACTTTTCAGGAATTTAATATAACCTTCATTGTCAATTTGCTTTTGAGTATAAGCTTGTCGGAATTCTGTCACAATTTTTTCAATTTCAGCCTGTAATTGAGCTATGGCTTTGTTGTAATCTTCCTCAGAAAGCTGGCTGGGATCAATACCATATTTTTGTAAATCGTCTTCGTATGGATAATCAGGATTTAATCTGAATGCTGGAGGATTGGTAAAATTGATGTAATTTTCGATATTTTCTGCACTCCACAATCGAGGCAAAATAGTTTTTTGGTCGTCATCGCTATTTTGTTCTGCATTTTTGAAATTATTTACGATATTATATTTTCCAGTTTTATAATTTCTTTCATAGTTAGGAGCTTTATCACGATAAGGATTGTCTTTGTCTAAACCAGCAAAAGCTTCGGTGTATTGTGGTCCGTAAAACAATGGATTTGAACCGTATTGTTCCCTATTGTAGTAGGCTAAAACTTCACGTGCATCCGAAGGTTTGTTTTCGTTAATCACGGTATTTGCATTGGCACGAATAGGCAACATCATCCAAGTGGAAAAGCCTATTAAGATAAACAAAATGCATAGAATCAAAGTATTGTATTTAACAAGGCCTTTTTTATGAGTGTAATTTAAACTGAAATAAAAGAAAGCAATAAGCAGAAGCACCACGAAAATAGTTCCAGAATCGAATGGTAGTCCTAAATTATTGACCATAAAAACTTCGGTTTTACCAAAGAAAGCCATCGTTAATGGCAGTAATAATTTAAAAATAAAAAGTAATATAGCAACAACAACAACATTGGCAAGGATGAAATTTTTAACCGTGACTTCCTTATAATGTTTAAAAAAGTATAGAAATCCTATGGCCGGAATGGTTAATAATGCCATAAAATGGACGCCAAAGCTAAGTCCAACCACTAGCGAAATAATCAGTAACCACTTATTGCCTCGTGGTGAATCCATATCTTGTTCCCAGCGTAAACCCAGCCAAAAAAGTAAAGCGATAAACAAAGATGCCATTGCGTAAACTTCGGCTTCCACAGCGCTGGACCAAAAACTATCAGAAAAAGTATAAGCTAAAGCACCCACGAAAGAACTGCCAAGAATTACAATGGAATTGTTTTTATTTACTTGCGAATATTGTGAAATTATTTTTTTCAAGATCATCGATGATGACCAGAACATAAATAATATAGTAAATGCGCTCGAAAAAACAGACATCATATTTACCATCAAGGCAATATGTTTGTCATCGATGGCGAACATCGCGAAAAACGCGCCAATCATTTGAAATAGTGGAGCTCCAGGCGGATGTCCCACCTCAAGTTTTGCCGAAGTGGCGATATATTCGCCACAATCCCAAAAGCTCATTGTGGGTTCAACAGTTAGCGTGTATGTAATTAAAGCTATTGCAAATGCGCACCAGCCAGTAATTGTATTCCATTTATTGAAATTGAATGTCACCATATTGAGATAGTAAATTTTTAATTTTTTTTGCGCTACAAAGAAAATGTTTTTTTTTATGTAACGGCACGAGCAGTAACAAAAATTTCCAAAAAACAATCTGACCTAATATGCAGATTGTTTGTGTTTTTTAGAAAGTCTAAATACGTATTTAAAAGTTTTTTGATAAAAAGGAATAAAAATTTGTAGAAACTAAAAATTGTACTAAATTTGCACTCGCTTAACAGCAATGGAATTGGTCTATGGTGTAATGGTAACACAACTGTTTTTGGTGCAGTCTTTCTAGGTTCGAGTCCTAGTAGACCAACGCAAAACTCCTCAAGAAATTGAGGAGTTTTTTTATGCAAAATTATCAAGCTTGACGTTTTCATTTATTTAATGGTATTTTTTTGAAGTTTTTTAT
>CAMDGJ010000064.1 GCA_945897545.1 Flavobacterium psychrophilum | reverse complement strand
CAAGTGGGCGAACTTGAATATGAAAATTTTAATGCCGCTGGTGCCAAAATTACTTTCAAAGGCAAAAGTGTTCATCCCGGTTATGCCAAAGATAAAATGATCAATTCAATGCTCATCGCCAATAGTTTTATCAACGAATTGCCCAAAGGCGAAACCCCCCAAGAAACAAAAGGTTACGAGGGATTTTTTCACGTTCATCATTTAAGCGGAAGTATTGAAGAAACCGTTTTGGAACTCATTATCAGAGACCATAACAAGAAAAAATTCGAAAAGCGCAAAGAATTAATTGCCAAAATCGCACAGAAATTCAACAAGAAATTTGCCAAGCAGTTTGGCGAAGATATAGTAATTGCAGAAGTGAAAGACCAATACTATAATATGAAAGAAAAGGTTTTGCCTGTAAAACATATCGTCGATCTCGCTGAAAAGGCTATGAAAGAATTGGACATAAAACCGCTTATCAAACCTATTCGCGGTGGCACTGATGGCTGCCAATTGTCATACAAAGGCTTACCCTGTCCCAATATTTTTGCAGGCGGACATAACTTTCACGGTAAATACGAATATGTACCTGTAGAAAGTATGCAAAAAGCGATAGAAGTAATTGTAAGAATTGCCGAGTTGACAGCAGAAGGTAATTTTTAAAACAGTCAGAAATTTAAAGAACAATAAAAGTTAGCTTTTTAGGATGGAAAAAGTAAACCAATGGAAATTTGAGTTAGACCTATTAAAAACTATTGTTTCAAAAAAAGAATAAGCCGAAACTGTCAAATGGAGCCGCACGGTTTATGTTTAAAATGGTAAGAACATAATTGGCATCGCGGGCTTTAAACACTTTTTCACGATTTGGTTTTTTGATGGAGCGCAGCAAAAAGCGAAAATAAAGTTTTACTAAATGCATAGGAAGGTGTTACTAAATCTATGCGACAATGGCGATTTGCCTCGAAAGACGAAATAGATGAAGAAATCATTTTACAATATATAGAAGAAGCAATGCATTTGTAAAAATTAGATTCAAATATTAATTCTAAATCCCAAAACTGTTAACAGTTTTGGGATTTTATTTTATTATATGATTGGTAAAAAACTGTTATGCGATGTTTTTTAAAAAAATAAGTGTAAAAACTTAACATTGACGAATTAATAAATTTACTACATTTGTTTACAATAAATTTACAATTAATTAACGATGATAATTTATCACCTTAAAAACAGCATTATGGAAGAAAACAAAGAAGAGATTAAAAATGAAATTACGCAAGAAACAATTAAGGAAGTAGTACCTCCTACACCTAGAACACCAAGAGCACCAAGAAAAGTAGCAGCTCCTAAAACAGCGGTAACACCAAGAGCAGCAGCACCAGCGGCACCTAGACGATCTAGACCATCGAGAGCGGCTGTTAAGCCCGCTATCGAAATCGCTGAAGTTGAGGGAACTCCAGACGTTATAGATACAGAAGCAACTAGTATTATAATAGAGGATCACTCAAAAAAAGAAAAAAATAAGATGAAAGAAAAAGAAAAAGAAAAAGAGAAAAAAGCTAAGGCAAAAGAAAAAGCTAAGGCAAAAGAAAAAAAAGCAAAGAAAGCGAAAAAGGAAAAAGCGAAAAAAGCGAAAGCAAAAGCGAAAGCAAAAGAAAAAAAGGCTAAAGCGAAAGCAGCAAAAGCAAAGAAGAATAAAAAGAATAAAAGCAAGAAAAAATAATACTCTTTTTTGATACTAAAATAAAAAGTCCCAATTCACAGATTTAGAATTGGGACTTTTTATTATAATGCTATTTCCTAAAAAAGAACGAAAAATCAAATATTATTTCTTGTTCAATGCAGCACTCATTTCCATAGAAATAGCAGAACGCTCCATCTTCAATTTTCCAGCCATAGTTTCGATGACAACAGTAGCTTCTGAAACTTCAGCTACTTTACCGTGAAGTCCACTTTTTGTAATGATCTTGTCCCCAACTTTTAAGGTGCTTTCAAATTCTTTTTCGTTTTTAGCTCTTTTTTGTTGCGGTCTAATCATAAAAAAATAGATAACGACGAACATTAATAAAAAAGGTGCAAATTGAGTTAACTGTTCCATAATTTAATTTTTAATTTTTAATTTTTAATTTTTTTTTACATTAATCCACGACCCACTTTAATAATTCTATTACTGGTCTGTAGTTCTTTAACTAAATTGTCTAAAATTCCGTTTATAAAAATACTACTTTTTGGAGTAGAATATTCTTTGGCAACTTCTAAATATTCATTGAGTGTAACTTTGACAGGAATTGATGGGAATTTCAAAAATTCACAAATGGCCATTTTAAGAATAATGGTGTCAATTTCTGCAATTCGATCACTATCCCAATTGGGAGTTTTGCCATCATATTCTTTAGCCAATTCCTTTTCGTTTAAAATTGTTTTTCTAAACAAGTCTTTCACAAAATCACGGTCTTCATTGTCTTTGAACAATTTTGGAACCCTGAAATTTCCTTCTTCAATAGATTTTAAGGCTTTCAATTGCTTACTGATATGTGTGTTCACTACCGGAATATCATCAACCCAAGTCAACTTGTTGTCTTCGAGATAATCGTATAATTTTTCATTTGGAACTATCACATCCGTAAACAATTCCTCAATAAATTCTTTGTCTTCCTCAAATGTGTTTATTGCATTACTCATGTATTTAGCATACAATTTACTTTGCTTTATGTCATTAAGAAGTAATAGAATATAATCGTCGTTTAATGTCCAATTATTAATTTTACGATTTTCGAGAGCAATACTCAACGAATTATTTTCGGCAAGTATTTGAAAAATAGCGTTTTTCACAAACTTTTCGTTAGGCTTACGTTCCTGCGGACTAGCAAGATGTTTTTGACTTGATTTATGCAAAAAAATAGTTTCTTTTTTACAGATTTCTATCAATGAGGAAAGCATTATAAGGTATAAATCCTGAATAGCGTCTATACTATAAAAAAGGAATTTTTCTTCTTTTTCTAAATCATCTGACCCATTTTGATGCATCGCATAAATGGATTGCATAACCTTGACGCGAATATGTCTTCTGTTTACCACCTTTTAAGAACTTTTATTAAATTAGTTTGCAAAAATAAGAATTTCATCTTTTAAAACAGAATTAAACTTGAAAAATATCTGAATTTCAGCTTACCTTTGAAATTCCTTAGATTATTTAATTATTATGAAAGAATTACGCTATTTAGATAAATATTTTCTCAAATATAAATACAGCTTTTTAATAGGCATCATTATTACCATTGTAGCTCAGACGTTTTCTTTGTTTACACCAAAATTAATCAGCAAGTCCTTTACTATAATCGAAGCATTTGCAAAAGACAAAACCGTATCAAAATCTTTTATTCAACAGGAATTAATTTCAAATATTTTATTAATTATTGCCACTACAATTGCAGCAGGATTCCTTACTTTTTTGATGAGACAAACTCTAATTGTTATGTCACGTCACGTCGAATTCGATTTGAAAAATGAAGTTTTCAGGCAATACGAAAATTTATCACAGAATTTCTATAAACAAAATCGAACGGGAGATTTAATGAACCGCATCAGTGAGGATGTTTCTAAAGTGAGAATGTATGTGGGTCCAGCCGTCATGTACACCATAAACACGGTTATTCGGTTTACCATTGTTATTGTTTATATGTTTAATGTTTCGCCCCGATTGACCTTGTACACCCTGCTCCCATTGCCTCTTCTATCATATGCGATTTTCAAAATAAGTTCTGAAATCAATAAAAGAAGCACCGTTTTTCAACAGTATTTATCCAAAGTTTCGAGTTTTACCCAAGAAATATTTTCGGGAATCCGAGTGATTAAAGCCTATTCATTAGAAGATCAACATCAAAACAATATGATAGAATTGGCCAATGAAAGCAAAAGTAAAAGCTTGAGTTTGGCAAGAATCCAAGCTTTATTTGGACCACTAATGTTGGCACTTATAGGAATAAGCAACTTGGTTGTCATTTATTTTGGTGGATTAATGTACATTAATGGAACCATTAAAAGCCTTGGAACCATCGCCGAGTTTATACTTTATGTCAATATGTTGACTTGGCCAGTTGCTTCACTAGGTTGGGTTTCATCAATGGTTCAGGAAGCCGAAGCATCGCAAAAACGAATCAATGAGTTCCTGAAAATCGTACCAGAAATTCAAAACAAAAACCCCGAAAAATCAATTCTTGAAGGTACTATTTCTTTCCAAAATGTGAGCTATACTTATGAAGATACTAAAATAAAAGCATTGCAAGACGTAAGTTTTACGGTTCACGAAGGCGAAACTTTGGCAATTTTAGGAAAAACAGGTTCTGGAAAATCAACCATAATTTCTTTGATTTCGCGTTTGTATGATGTCACCGAAGGTCGCATTACAATTGATGAACAAGAAATTAGCACTGTAAACTTATATGATTTGAGAAACAGTATCGGGATTGTACCACAAGACGCTTTTTTATTTTCGGACTCCATTAGGAATAACATCAAGTTTGGTAAAGAAAATGCCACTAATGAAGAAGTTGAAACTGCCGCAATGAGTGCTGTGGTTCATGACAATATTATGGGTTTCAATAAGCAATATGAAACCATTCTTGGCGAAAGAGGTATTACGCTTTCAGGTGGTCAAAAACAACGGGTTTCCATAGCAAGAGCGATTATCAAAAATCCAAAAATCTTACTTTTTGACGACTGTTTATCCGCGGTTGATACGGAAACCGAAGAAGCAATTTTAAATAATCTTCAGGAAATTTGCAAAGACAAAACCACGATTATTGTCAGTCATAGAGTTTCATCAGCAAAAAATGCAGACCGAATTATTATCCTCGACGAAGGTCGAATAATAGAGCAAGGATCTCATAATCAACTTATAAATCAAGAAGGCTATTATGCCGAATTGTATTTAAAACAACTATCTGAAAAAGAAATGCAATAATTGTTGTTTTATACAACTATTTTTCAGATTTTTGATTACTAGAAAACAACATTAAAGCGGCAGAATGATTATGAGAGAAAATGATATGTTAGAAAAAGAAGAAATCTTTTCTAAAGTTTTACGAGCTGGACGGAGAACTTATTTCTTTGATGTGAGAGCGACAAAAGCGGATGATTACTACATTACAATTACTGAAAGTAAGAAATTTACCGAAGCAGATGGTTCATTTCACTTCAAGAAACATAAAATATATTTATACAAAGAAGATTTTACTGCTTTCGCTGAAATTCTAGAAGAAATGACCTCTTATGTTTTGAACCACAAAGGCGAGGAAGTAATCTCTGAAAGACACCAAAAAGACTTCAAGAAAGAATATGATTCCGAAAAAGCAATAGAAGAATCTGAATTGCCTTCAACATCAAGCTTTACGGATATCGAATTTGATGATATTTAAATTAAATACAACTACCAAAAATAACTAACCAAAACCTAATTAGTCCGAAAGTCGAAAGATTTTCGGACTTTTTTTAGTTATTACTATTCATAATATTTGTCTGGTTACCCCGGCTTTTGGGTAGAAAGTTTAATAAATGTTCTTATAACTTCAGTTGCTCCCTCAAGATCTACTTTTCGAAGATAGATCATATGCCGCTGAGATATTCTTTCCAAGACATTTATTCTATCTTTCAGCCTTTTGCAACAATCCATTTACCAAAGATCATATTTGGCATAAAAATAATCACAAGCGCCATTTTAATATCCTGACTGCAGCATCCCGAGCAAATACGGATTTTGAGCCATCGTTGCCTCAAATTTTCGCCTTTTGCATCTCTTTTATTGTCTTAAGATCTCTCGGAACCAAACATATTATAAGTCAAATCAGTTTTGGAATTGCGAACGTCTTGAAGATACATATTGATTGCTGGCCTTTGATAGTTGTGGTGTGCTGAGTAATCACTTTCGAATGGGAATTGAAAGCAATATTTTCTGCATAATTTTCTTCTAATGCAATGGGATTTTTTGATACTGAAGCTTGCTCTGGTTTATATTGATAAGAAAAAGACAGGGAGCTAATTAAGAGCAATAAAACAAATGAAAGCAAGTTTTTTCCATAGAAATTTAGTTTGATAAATTTCAGGATTACTTTTGTAAAACACTATATAACGATAGATTAGAATAACAAAAAGAGGTTAAAAAGTTATGCTGCAGTGACATTTTTTTTTGATCTTAGATTTAATTTCTCTTAGTTCTACTTGCCTTTTTTTCAATAACTCAAAATGCTCCAATTAATATTTATGCTAATTTATGTAAACACATATTGAATTCAAGAAATAAGAAATTAAGAAAACAATAAAAATTACCCAATTCGCAATCCATTATCGACTACAAAATCAGGTTGCAACAATACAATGTCATTGTCCTCGCCTACTGAGCCCAAAACCAAACACTCACTCATAAATTTCCCGATTTGCTTTTTTGGAAAATTCACAACAGCAACAATTTGTTTGTTTATTAAAGCTTCTTTTTGATACCGTTTTGTGATTTGAGCGGAGGTTTTTCGAATCTCAATTGTAGGTCCAAAATCAATAGTAAGTTGGTAAGCGGGTTTGCGCGCTTCAGGGTAATCATTGACTTCAAGTACTGTTCCTGCTCGCATTTCCACTTTTTCAAATTCTGTCCAAGTTAAATCCATCGTTAAATTAGGTTTAAGGTTTCAAATTTAGAGCAATTGTCCAAATATAATAAAGACCAAATTACATTTTTCAAGCTAAAAAACAACATTTTATTAGTAACTTTAAACTTGAAACCTGAAACTTTACTCTGATGTCACAAACTCAATCGAATAAGCTTGCACTAGGAACTATTGCTCCTGAATTTTATTTAAAAGATACTAATTCTGCTGATACTTTCCGCTTTTGTACTGTAAGAGGCGAAAAAGGAACACTCATTATGTTTATCGCTAATAGCTGTCCGTTTGTGCTTCACGTTATTCGCGAAGTAGTTTTAATTGTTAATGATTATCGTGTACAAGGTATTGGTGTTGTAGCAATCTGCAGTAATGATGTAGTAAATGTTCCGCAGGACGCACCTGAATTAATGAGTGAATTCGCTTTCGAAAATAATTTTGAATTTCCATATCTATATGATGAAACGCAAGATGTGGCAAAAGGGTATGCTGCTGCTTGCACACCTGATTTCTTTCTATTTGACAATCAAGATAAGTTGGTATATCACGGCCAACTCGACGACAGCCGACCAGGAAACGGAATTCCATTGAGTGCAAGTGATTTGCGTGGCGCCATTGATGGCGTAATTTACAATAGAATCATCAACCCTGACCAAAAACCAAGTATGGGCTGTAGCATTAAGTGGAAAAAATAAAAAGAGCATCCCAATATCTAAATAAATATTGGGATGCTCTTTTTATAAAACAAATCACTGACCACTAAAAACTAGCCACTGACTACTTTATTACTTCACGTCCATTAATTCTACGTCGAAAATCAAAGTTGCGTTTGGCGGAATCGCGCCACCCGCTCCTGCTGGACCATATCCTAAATCAGATGGAATTACAAAACGGGCTTTGTCACCCACTTTCAACAATGCAATGCCTTCATCCCAACCTTCAATTACTTGACCTACTCCTAGTTTGAATTCGATTGGTTTTTTTCTTGGATAAGAGGAATCAAAAACTTTTCCGCTTTCTAGTGAACCTTCATAGTGCACAGAAACCGTTTTTCCCTTCTCTGCTTGTTTACCATCACCTTTTTGGATGAATTGGTAACGCAATCCGCTTTCTGTTTTTTCGAAACCAGCAGCCAATTTTTCCATTTTAGATTCTGATGCTGCTTTTAAAGCTGCAGCACGTTTTAGTCGAGCCCCTTTTAAGCCTACGAAAGCTTCAATAGCATTCCAGCTTTTAGCTTCATCACCAACTCTTAGAATTTCTACTGATTCTAAAGCATCGCCTTGAGCAATGTCATCAACTACATCTTGACCTTCGATTACATTCCCAAAAACAGTGTGTTTGTCATCTAACCACGGCGTTGCGATATGGGTTATAAAAAATTGAGATCCATTACTTCCTGGACCTGAGTTTGCCATCGACAAAACACCAGGTGCATCGTGACGTAAAACTTGGTGAAACTCGTCATCAAACTTGTATCCTGGATCTCCAGTTCCAGTTCCTTGAGGACAACCCCCTTGGATCATAAAATCTGGAATTACTCTATGAAATTTTAATCCATCATAGAATTTTACCCCTTGAGGTTTTACTTTATTTTCCATGTTCCCTTCAGCAAGAGCTACAAAGTTCCCTACAGTGCCGGGAGTTAAATCGTGCGTTAGTTTTACTAAAATCGACCCTTTTGAGGTGTTGAATTTAGCGTATATTCCGTTTTCCATTTTTATTGTTTTTTATTGAGTTGCAAATTTAATATATAATTTACAAAATGAATACAGTATAATTGTATTTTTGAGATAAATCAAAATAAAAAGACCATGAAATCTATTTATGACAAAGTTGAAAATGACAAAATAATTGCTCGAATCGAAGCATTAAATCCATCTAGCAGAGCGATTTGGGGAAAAATGTCTGTTGATCAAATGATGAAACATACCAACTGCGCCATGACTGTAGCTTTTGGAGAAAAGTCCTTAAAAATAAATTTCCTAATGCGGTTTTTAGGACGAATGATAAAAAACAAAGTCATTAATTCAGAATTTAAAAAAGACAGTCCCACTGCTCCTGAATTTATTTTTAAAGAAAAATACGATTTTGATGATGCTAAAAAAGAATTAATAAACAATTTTAGTCGGTTTGCCGGCGGTCAAGAAGCTATAAAAGTTACTGACCATCCGTTTTGGGGGAAAATGACTTTTGAAGATTGGGATAAATTGATATGGAATCATATGGATCATCATTTGAGACAATTTGGGGTTTAGTTTTTTAATTTTTAGAACCCTAACTTTGCAAACTAGAAAATAAAAAATGCGAACAACTACCATTATAGTCGTACTAAAATTACAACGCAATCAGTTTAAAGGTGCATTAGGAATTTGGTCGTAAAAATCTCTTCGCTACAAATTACAAAAAAGCGAATGCAATCTAGATATAATATTCGGTAAATTTACCGTTTGTAATAAGTATTTTTTCCTATCTTTGATAAAAAATAAAAAGCTATGGCAACTTTAGAAAAAATGATTAGTGGAGAAGCTATTGCTGAAGTCCCTGAAATTAGCAATTTTACCAAAATCCTCTTTTATTTAAGACAGAACAACATCAACTGGAGATACTTTAATTATCTAAAGGAAATAACAACGTTGAATGACGAAATTATTTCGACTTGGCTTAATATAAATTCCAAGACTTTGAGGTCTTACCGTAAACCCGAAAGTATTTCGAAAGACAACATCAAAGAACATCTCGTTTTATTGATTTCTCTTTACAAACACGGCACAGCTGTTTTTGAGTCCAAAGAAAATTTTGATAAATGGTTAGTTACTGAAAATTATTTTTTAGACAATAAAGCACCAAAAAAATTCTTGGATACTATTTCTGGCATCAAATTTATCGATGATCGCCTCACTGCTATTGAATATGGAGACAACGTTTAATTATGGAGGTTTTTAAAATTTGTAGCGAAAAATATTCCCATTCCTTAAATGCTTCTGGCGCACCAAATAGATGGAATAAAAAAGACGAATTTGTTATTTATACTAGCAGTAGCAGATCATTATCAACATTAGAAACCGTCGTCCACAGATCTGCTATAAATATTTCAAGGCCTTATAAAATACTAACAATCGCAATTAACGACGACACACTAGTTAAAGAAATTCTCATTCAAGATTTGCCCGATAATTGGATGACAATTGAAGCTTATATAGAACTTCAAGAAATTGGTTCAAAATGGTATAATTCTTTAGAATCTCTTGTACTAAAAGTCCCTTCATCCATAATTCCAAAAGAATACAATTACATTATAAACACGAAACATCCTTTATTTACTACAAATAGTATGCTACAAAGTGCCGAGGATTTTGCGTGGGATAAGCGATTACTATAAAAAATGTGCGTTGAATCTCTATTATGTATAAAATCTTTCAGTATCCAAAACTTTGTACCTTTACAAACTAGAAAATAAAAAATGCGAATAGATATCATTACCGTTCTCCCAGAATTATTGCGAAGTCCGTTTGAGGCTTCGATGATGAAACGTGCCATAGACAAAGGGATTGTAGAAGTACATTTTCATAATTTACGGGATTACACGACAAACAAGCAGAAAAGTGTCGATGATTATCCTTACGGCGGCGGTGCTGGAATGGTAATGAACATTCAGCCTATTGACGATTGTATTGCGCATTTGAAAAGCGAAAGAACGTATGACGAAATCATATATATGTCACCTGACGGGGAAACGTTGAACCAGAAAACGGCCAATACTATGTCGATGTATGAAAATATCATTATATTGTGCGGGCATTATAAAGGAGTAGATCAACGGGTTCGCGATCATTTTATTACTAAAGAAATTTCGATTGGTGACTATGTTTTGTCGGGCGGAGAATTAGGCGCTTTGGTTTTGTGTGATGCATTAATACGATTGATTCCTGGCGTTTTGAGCGACGAAACTTCGGCTCTGACTGATAGTTTTCAGGACAATTTATTGTCTGGACCAATCTACACAAGACCTGCGGATTACAAAGGTTGGAAAGTTCCCGAAGTATTAACTAGTGGAAATTTTGCTAAAATCGACAAATGGCGCGAGGATATGGCGTTTGAACACACGAAAAACAGACGACCAGATCTTTTAGAATAAATAAAGTGGTCAGTGGTCAGCTTTTTAGTGATCAGTTTGTTGAAAAAAAATGAGTTTAGCAGTAAATTTCAATTTTAATATTGTGCACTAAATGAACACTAAAAAACTGAACACTGAACACTTGAAAATAAAGTTTGTAAATTACCAAAAAAGATGTAAATTTGCACCCTCATTAGACCAACCTCTGGCGAAAACCGTGTATGTTGCTCTTTTTAAAACCATAATAAAAAATAAAAATGGCAGATTTAATGAAATTCGTTCAAGACGAATTAGTAGCAAGAAAAGATTTCCCTGTTTTCGGAGCTGGTGATACTATCACAGTTTTCTATGAAATTAAAGAGGGTGAAAAAACAAGAACACAGTTTTTTAAAGGTGTTGTTATTCAAAGAAGAGGTTCTGGAAACACAGAAACTTTCACGATTCGTAAAATGTCAGGTGCTATTGGAGTAGAGCGTATCTTCCCAGTGAACTTGCCAGCTTTGCAAAAAATTGAAATCAACAAAAAAGGTCACGTTCGTAGAGCTAGAATTTTCTACTTCAGAGAACTTACTGGTAAAAAAGCTAAGATTAGAGACAAAAGAAGATAGTCAAATATCACTTTATTATAAAACTCCCAACTCGTTTGGGAGTTTTTTTTGGATAAAAATCGCTCATTTTTAATAAAAAATATTCTACTTTTTTTTCGAGAAAGACCTTGCCTTTTCATTTCGATAAAAAAAGTAGCCAATTTTAAATAATTCTCTTTTACGGAATTGATAATTCATAATTCCACAATTCTTAAGCCAAGACGAAACTTAATTATAGTGTATTCCTTTTTACGAAACCGTTTTCCTTACCTTTGTACCCCAAAAATAAATAGTAAACAATTTTTATTAAAATGTCAACAAAATCTAAAATCTTTTACACGCTTACTGATGAAGCGCCATTGTTAGCGACTTATTCATTTTTACCAATTGTTCAAGCATTTACATCAACTGCTGATATTGAAATTGAAACCAGAGATATTTCTCTAGCGGGAAGAATTTTGGCCAACTTTCCAGAATTTTTAACCCAAGACCAAAAAGCAGAAGATTCCTTATCCGAACTTGGAAAATTAGCGACTACTCCAGAAGCAAATATTATAAAATTACCCAATGTTTCTGCATCAGTACCGCAATTAAAAACAGCAATTGCCGAATTACAATCTCACGGTTATGCGGTGCCAAATTTCCCTGAAGAACCAGCAAACGATGCCGAAACAGCAATTAAGACTAAATATTCAAAAATATTAGGTTCAGCAGTAAATCCAGTTTTACGTGAAGGAAACTCGGACCGAAGAGCTCCAAAAGCGGTTAAAAACTATGCAAAAACAAACCCACATTCGATGGGTGCTTGGTCATCTGACTCAAAAACAAAAGTAGCTTCTATGGACAGTGGTGACTTTTACGGAACTGAAAAATCTGTTACCCTTTCAGATGCTAAAGATGTGAAAATCGAATTTATAGACAAAGATGGTTCAGCAACTGTTTTAAAGGCGAGTACCGCACTAAAAGCAGGAGAAATTATTGACAGTTCAGTACTACACTTGAACGCTTTGAAAAGTTTTATTAGCAAAACTATCCAAGAAGCCAAAGATCAAAATGTATTGCTTTCAGTTCATTTGAAAGCTACGATGATGAAAGTCTCTGACCCAATTATTTTTGGAGCTATTGTGGAAGTATATTTCGCAGCCCTTTTCGAAAAATACTCTGCCTTATTTAATGAATTGAACATAGATACTCGAAACGGTTTGAGTGATGTATATGCAAAAATTGCAGGACATCTAATGCAAGTCGAAGTAGAAACGGCAATAACACAAGCAATAGCAAACGGACCGGCAT
>CAMDGJ010000063.1 GCA_945897545.1 Flavobacterium psychrophilum | reverse complement strand
AATACTTCTGAATTGGTAATAGGTTTAGACAAAGAAAACAAAACCATTTCAACTCATTTAGGCAATACAATTTCTTATGACTACTTAGTTTTAGCAACAGGTTCTTCTGCTTTTGTTCCACCAATAAAAGGCTCGGATAAAGAAGGGGTTTTTGTATACAGAACCATCGAAGATCTCGATGCGATGATGTCTTACGCCAAAAAAATCAAAAAAAATGGTGCGACTGAAGCTGCTGTTTTAGGTGGAGGATTGCTCGGTCTTGAAGCTGCAAACGCAGTTCTCGGTATGGGATTAAATGCTCACGTAGTAGAATTTGCCCCAAAGCTAATGCCACGACAACTCGATCAACAAGCTAGTAATATGTTGCAATCTAAAATTGAAGAACTCAACATAGGTATTCACCTCAATAAAGCTACTCAATATTTAGATGGTGATAAGGCAATTACAGGAATGATGTTCGCCAACAATGAATTGCTAAAAGTAGATATGCTTGTAATTTCTGCAGGAATAAAACCTCGAGACGAACTAGGGAGAGTTGGAGGTCTTGAAGTAGGCGAACGTGGTGGAATTGTAGTAAACAACAGGATGCAAACTTCAGACTCTCATATTTATGCTATTGGCGAAGTTGCTCTTTACAATAGTATGATTTATGGTTTGGTAGCACCAGGTTACGAAATGGCCGATGTGGCTGCTGAGCAAATTTTGAATGGTGATAAAACAATGAGAGACACAATAGATATGTCTACCCAATTGAAATTAATTGGGGTTGAGGTAGCAAGTTTTGGAGATCCTTTTATCGAAAATAATTCGGTTACAGCCATTGTTTACGAAAATAAATTCAGCGGAATTTACAAAAGAATCAATGTTACCAAAGACGGAAAAACACTTTTGGGCGGAATTCTAGTGGGTGATTCTAGTGATTATAACTCTTTGTTTCAAATATATAGTAACGCAATGGCGTTGCCCAAAAATCCCGAAGATCTTATTTTGGGTTCACGTGGAGGAGAATCGATGGCTATGGGAGCCAATGATTTACCAGATACTGCGGTTATATGTTCTTGCGAAAATGTTACCAAAGGAGCAATTTGCGATTCCATAACCGATGGAACTTGCGAAACATTCTCGGATGTTGCTAAATTAACCAAAGCGACTTCGGGTTGTGGCGGTTGTAAACCGATGGTAGTCGATTTGGTCAAAGCAGCTCAAAAATCATTAGGAAAAGAAGTAAAAGATACTGTTTGTGAGCATTTTGCTTATTCTCGTCAAGAGTTATATGATATTGTTAAAATTAATAAGTTTACCAATCACAACGAAGTATTGGGAGTTGTAGGCAAAGGCGACGGTTGCGAAGTTTGCCGACCTGTTTTGTCTTCTGTTTTCTCAAGTATTTATAATGATACTGCCAACAAACACGTAACTTCTCAAGATTCAAACGATCGATTTTTGGCTAATATTCAACGCAACGGAACTTATTCGGTTGTGCCTAGAATGGCGGGTGGCGAGGTAACTGCCGAGAAATTAATAGCCATTGGCGAGGTAGCCAAAGAGTATAATTTATACACCAAAATTACGGGTGCGCAACGGGTCGATTTGTTTGGTGCAGAACTCAATGATTTACCTACAATTTGGAAAAAATTAATTGATAAAGGTTTCGAAAGTGGTCACGCTTACGGAAAATCACTTCGAGCAGTAAAAAGTTGTGTCGGAAATGCTTGGTGTCGTTACGGCATGGACGATAGTACTTCACTAGCAATCGAATTAGAAAACCGTTATCGTGGTATTCGTTCTCCTCACAAACTCAAAGGCGGTGTTTCTGCTTGCATCCGAGAATGTGCTGAGGCTCGAGGAAAAGATTTTGGAGTTATCGCTGTCGAAGGTGGTTGGAATTTATACATCTGCGGTAACGGTGGTGCTAACCCAAAACACGCTGTTTTATTGGCGGAACAAATCGACAAAGAAACCGTGATTAAATATATGGATCGTTTTCTGATGTATTACATTCAAACTGCCGGCCCGTTAGTTCGAACAGCGACTTGGTTAGAAAAATTAGATGGTGGTATGGATTATTTAAAAGAGGTAATCATCAATGACAGTTTAGGAATTGTTCAAACATTAGAAGCCGAAATGCAAGGTTTGGTTGATACTTTTGAGTGTGAATGGAAACAAGCGATAGAAGATCCTGAAATGATGAAAAGATTTAGCCACTTTACGAATTCAGACGATAGAGATGATACTTTGGAATATTTGCCGCTAAGAGAACAAAAAATGCCGAGGTCATGGTAAGTTTGAGATAATTCATTTTTAAATTTAATTTTTTATGGAAGAAATACTAAATCAATACGAAACCGTCAATAAAGAAGATGTAAAAGTTTGGTTCAATGCAGGAAAAACAACAGATTTCCCAATTGATGGCGGAAATTGCATCAAATACAAAAACAAGCAAATAGCGGTCATACAATTTAATCGTAGAAACGAATGGTATGCTTGCCAAAATTTATGTCCACATAAATTGGAAATGGTTTTGTCTAGAGGAATGATAGGTTCTATGGACGAAATTCCTAAAATTGCCTGCCCACTTCACAAAAAAACTTTTTCTCTTGTGGATGGTTCAAATTTAAATGGAGACGACTATTCTATAGCGACTTATCCCGTAAAAATTGTAGGAGATGAAGTATTCGTTGGGTTTTTAGAATAAATATGTATCTTTGAAATTATACTTTTTCAAATGATACAATCACAATTCCAGAAAGCAAGCACTTGGATCGATGCAGAAAATGCTCAAGATCCCAACCAAGAAATATACCAATCTAAAACCTATTCAAAAGAACTTTTATATTCGAATCGAATGTATGAAAGGCTGATGGATTTTCATCCAAATGCTTCCGAAGCAGTTCAAATTGCTGCAAAAGCACAACACATTTGCCGATGGAAAATGCCCAGAGAATCCTACCCAATGGATCGTGTGGGTTATTTAAAATGGCGCGAAGATTTAAAAAAATTCCACGCTAAAACAACTGCCGAAATTTTAGAAAAAGCAGGCTATTCTCCAGCATTTATAGACCGAGTTTCTTTCCTAATCGAAAAAAAATTACTAAAAAAAGACGAAGAAACCCAGTTATTAGAAGATGTAATTTGTCTCGTGTTTTTGGAATATTACTTAGAGCCATTTGTACACAAACACGACACGGAGAAACTCAAAAACATCATTTTGAAAACCTGGAATAAAATGTCAGAAAGCGGTCATCAAGAAGCTTTAAAAATCAATTTTAGCACAGCAAATCTTCAATTGATAAAAGAAGCACTTGGGTTGTAATACCATTTCATTATGAAAAAAAGTGACGAAACATCAGTCGACATCTCATTCAAAAACTTAAGGCGATTGTACCTTTTTGCCTTATTGACTATTGCCTTTACGGTGTTGCTAAGCCAGTTGCTCATACAATACAATCTCAACAGCCAGTTGAGCGATTCCAGAATAATCAATATTTCAGGAAAACAAAGAATGTTGAGCCAGAAATTGACCAAAGAAATTTTGATTTTGAATTTTGTAACGGATACAATTAAAAGCAAGTTGGAAATAAATAGAATTAATGAAACCATATCGCTCTGGAAATTCAACCATAATGCCTTAGAAAACGGAAATGATAGTCTTGGTTTTCCAAAACAAAAAAGCGAGACTCTAGCTAAATTGTATAGTGCTATTAAACCCAATTTTGACACTATCGTCAAAGCTGCAACGGCATTTCTAGACAACAAAAAGTTAGGAATCAACGAAAAAGAAAATCAAGAATTAGTACAAACTATTCTCGAAAATCAAGGTGTTTTTCTGGAAAAAATGAACCAAATTGTAGGTGAGTACGATAAAGAAGCCCTCGAAAAAGTGACGCTGCAAAGCAAAACCGAATATGCTATTCTACTATTCACGATGTTGGTTTTGTTATTAGAATTTATTTTTATTTTCAAGCCCACAAATAAAAAGGTGGAACAACTCATTTTTAAATTGCTGAATTCCGAAAAGAAAGCCTTGAAACTAGCGCGAGACACAGAAAATCTTAGCGAAATCAAAGAGAACTCCGTCAAAGAATTGAAATCGCTTAACTTTGCAATGGAAAACACTTTGTTGTATTGCAGACTTTCTCCAGATGGTTCCATCATTCATATTGGGGAAAAATTCTCAAAATTACTCCAATATAATCCTTTCCTTTCCGATAAAACTTTTGCTCAAGTATTAACTCCAATCGAAAAAGAACAAGAAGTTATCGACCGTATTATTGGCAATAAAAATAGAACGGGTTGGCAAGGTGAACTCAATATTACCAATAGGAATAATGAATCTATTTGGCTTGATTTATCAATGGTTCCCGTAACGATTAAGAAAGAAGAATCAGAGTTGTTGATTATCTGTTTTGATATAACGGAGCGTAAAAAAGCAGAACAAGAAGTCGAGCGATTAAATTCAGAGAACATAAACGACAAAATAAATCAACAGAAAATTATTTCCAGCAAGATTGTCGAAAATCAAGAAAACGAACAAAACAGAATCGCTAGAGAGATTCACGACGGAATAGGACAAATGCTCACCGGATTGAAATTCAGTCTCGAAAGTATTGATCTTGAAGACAAAGAAAAAGCAGCCCAAAAAATTGAATACCTCAAAAAATTGTCCCTAGATATTATTAAAGGAGTTCGCACGGCAACATTTAATTTAATGCCACCGGAATTGAGTGACCACGGAATTAATTCGGCATTGGCAAAACTGACCCAGGAATTATCAAAATTGACCGGCAAAAATATACTCTTTTACAACAAGACCGATTTTGATCAACGATTGGATTCTTTAGTCGAAATAAATATTTATAGGTTAACCCAAGAGGCAATAAACAATGCCATAAAATATGCAGATTCAACCCATATTATTGTACAGCTTTCTCACAGCGCAACTCTTTTGAGCATTACGATTGATGATAATGGAAAAGGGTTTGAGGTTTCTGAAATAGATAAGACAAGGAATAGTCAATCTGGAATGGGATTGCTATTCATGAAAGAAAGGATTCAATATATTAATGGACGTGTTTTTATAAATTCTATTCCAAAAGAAGGAACGCGAATTACCTTTAATATTCCCATATAAAATATCAATAGCAATTTCAATAACAATATCAATTACAATGTCAATGGCAATTACAATTGAAGAAAGATTCAAATTTTCAATTAATTATTGAAATTGATTTTTGCTATTGCAATTGAAAATTACGTATATTAGCTTACTTTTAAGTTTTAATACGTAATAATATAATTTTAAATTAAGTAAGTTATGAGTGATACTATTCGAGTTGTACTAGCAGATGATCACGTTTTTGTTAGAGACGGCATCAAATCATTATTAGAAAATGAAGCTAACATAGAAGTTGTTGGTGAAGCAACAGATGGATTAGAAGCATTGAAAGTAGTTGAAACCGAACAACCAGACTTGCTTATTTTAGACATTCGTATGCCAAATATGACTGGTATTGAAGTAGTCGAGAAATTAAGAAGCCAAAACAATTTAGTGAAAATCGTGATGCTTTCTATGCACGAATCCGAAGAATATGTCCTGAAATCTATCAAAGCAGGTGCCGATGGTTATTTGTTGAAAGGTTCTAGTAAAGAAGAATTTCTTAAAGCGCTTCATACGGTTGCCAATGGCGGGAAATACTTTAGTGGTGACATCTCCTCCATATTAATTAGTCAACTTAGTAATCCTCTAGCCTCTATGGATATTAAGCAAACTATAGATGAAGATATGATGATTACCAAAAGAGAAAAAGAAATCCTCAAATTGCTATTATCTGGAAAAGGAAACAAAGAAATCGCCGAAGCATTGGACATCAGCAAAAGAACTGCAGAAGTGCATCGTTTTAACTTAATGAAAAAATTGAAAGTCAAAAACCTGATAGAACTTTCTAATAGAGCAAATGAATATTCGTTGCTTTAATTTCTTAATGCTTAGTTTTTTAAAGATTTAAAACTACGTATCTGTAAAATATTTAAGTATAAATACGTAATTATTTTACATAAACTGCGAAAAAGCAGGTTTATTTCCAGTATTAGTACTTATTTTTGTCAAAAATATAAGTATTATGACAGATGCAAATTCCTTATCACAATCTCACAAAATTTTATTTCTAAATACTCTTGCCTTTACGGTATGTTTTGCTTGCTGGACTTTGAATGGTGTCTTAGTCACCTTTCTGGTGGATAATGGCATTTTCCATTGGAGCGTTGTTCAAGTTGGGTGGCTTTTGGGAATTCCAATTCTAACAGGTTCCATTATGCGTTTGCCGATAGGAATGCTGACCGATAAATATGGTGGAAAATATGTTTTCTCCTTTTTATTACTCCTGTGTTCCATTCCTTTGTTTTTACTTCCGTTGGCCAACAGCTTTTTTATGTTTGCCGTTTTAAGCTTTTTGTTTGGAATGGTGGGAACCAGTTTTGCTGTAGGTATTGGTTTTACATCTATTTGGTATCCAAAAGAATGGCAAGGAAGAGCCTTGGGAATTTTCGGAATGGGAAATGCTGGAGCAGCGATTACAACTTTTATGGCACCGTCATTACTAAATAAATTTTCGATTGATGACCCGCAAAATGGATGGAAATTATTGCCGGTTATTTACGGTATTGCCTTGTTGGTTATTGGAGTTTTATTCTTGATTTTTGCCAAAAACAAAAAATTAGAAAATAATACCAAAACGGTTTCTCAAATGCTGGGTTCTTTAAAAAGTGTTCGGGTTTGGCGATTTGGAGCCTATTATTTCTTGGTATTTGGGTGTTTTGTGGCTTATGCGCAATGGTTGTTGCCCAACTTTATGAATGTCTATCAAACCAGTTTGGTTATGGGAGGAATGTTTGCTACGATGTTTAGTTTGCCATCAGGCGTGATTCGTGCATTTGGGGGTTATTTGTCGGATAAATTTGGAGCCAGAAAAGTAATGTATTGGGTCTTATCATCGTCCGTAATACTTATTGCTTTATTAATGGTGCCAAAAATGGATATCACAACGGCTGGTCCAGGTGTTATGGCTGGAAAAAAAGGAATAATAACTTCAGTTTCTGATACCAATGTAAAAGTAGGCGAAAAGGATTTTGCAATTAATAAAAAAGTTGAGAAGCCAAACCAAAATACTATTTTTCCAACTAAAAATTCGTGGCAGGAAGTAGTAGTTAAAGAAAATCAAGAAGTAAAGAAGAAAGAATTATTAGCCAAAGGGGTAACCCAAATTAATTTTGATGCTAATATGTGGGTGTATTTAGTTTTGGTAATCTTGATTGGTATTTCTTGGGGAATTGGTAAAGCTGCAGTTTACAAACATATTCCAGAATATTTCCCGACCGAAGTGGGTGTTGTAGGAGGAATGGTAGGAATGATAGGTGGTTTAGGAGGTTTCTTCGGTCCAATTATTTTTGGATATTTATTGACCAGTACGGGTTTTTGGTCAAGTTCTTGGATATTCATTTTGATATTTTCATCGATTTGTTTGATTTGGATGCATAGAACAGTAACCCGAATTATGAACGAGAAACAACCCGAATTGTCAAAGGTTATGGAGCGTGAATCTTCTAAGAAATAGTATTAATTTTAATAATAAATTGTTGATAAAGGCCTTTGATTGATTTCAGAGGCCTTTTTTATGTTTTTGTTATGTTGTACATTTGGAATAGATTATATAAGCTATTCAAAAATTATAAATATAATACGATTTTGATGAAATCTAAGCAACTTGGAGAAATCTATACCGAACAGTTAATTAGTAAAAGTTTTAATCAACTAAACAAACATTTTTTTCAGCTAAGTGAAAAACTTTTAAAAAAATATGGTTATCCAAAATTTATAGATAAAAGAGATTCGGATGATTTTTTATCAATAAATTTCGATGTGCAACTTTTTTGTTTTACTAAATCTCTTCGGATTCATAAATCCATTGATGCTTTGATAAAAATATTTAATTATGAGGATGCATTTAGCTTACTTCGCAGCAGCTATTAGGCATATGTGTATATTGCATTTTTGAATAAAGATCCTAGAAGGGTATGTGATTCGATTTTTAAAGTTGGTTTACATTTTGGTAAATATGTTCATCCAATTAATAAAAACGGTAAAGAAATTAAAAATAAAATTCTGAATATTGAAGATAATAATATTTATAATTTCGGAACTGGAATTTTTGAAAAAGCTTCAAAAACAAATTATACCGAAGATATAAATGTTCACAATGCAATATATGAACTTTTATGTGAACATTGCCATATCAATTTTATGTCATCCGGTAATTATCGAGATGAAAGAAAAGATAGAATTCGATATTCAATAAGTAATATTTCTCACGAACATTTTATCTATTTGATTTTTTTAAAGCTATTTATTTATACAAATATTTTTTATGATGTACAACATCAGTTCAGCCTTAATCCTAAAGAAAAACTACAAGTAAATGAATTAATTTTCGAAAGTAAAAGATTTATCGAAAGTATTTTAAAAAGAATCGATTTTATTGAAAAAAATGGAAATTCTATCAATAAGATTTTTAAAGAAAGAATTTCAAAAATTGAACTATAAAAAAAATTGGTTGCTCGATATTTATTAATTCTGAAAAAAAATCCCTGCAATTCACATCACAAGGATTCCAACTAACAAAAATTAACTTAAACTAATTTTTATACTCTACTCCCATATCTTCGATAGAGAATTCTTCGGTGAGTAGATGCAATAATTTATCTCTCAATTCAATATATTCAGCAGTTTTTACAATCTCAATTTTGTTTCTTGGTCTTTTTAGATGAACGTCTACAACTTCTCTTATGGTCGAAGCTGGTCCGTCATTTAAAACCACAATTCTGTCTGATAAAAATAAGGCTTCTTCGATGTCGTGTGTAATCATAATAATGGTTTTGTCGCGGTTGTTGAGGTTCCATAATTTCAACACTTCCAGTTGCATAGAACTTTTTGTAAAGGCATCTAAAGCTCCAAAAGGTTCATCCAATAACAACACTCCAGGATTGATGGCAAAGGCTCTTGCAATGGCAACTCTTTGTTTCATTCCGCCCGATAATTGACCCGGTAATTTATCTCGGTGCGACAATAAATTAACCATTTTTAGATTGTAATCTACAATTTCGTGTTTTTCTTTCTTGGAACAATCCATTACGGAATCGACAGCTTGAAAGATGTTTTCGTGAACCGATAACCAAGGCAAAAGTGAATAATTTTGGAAAACAATTCCTCTGTCTGGGCCTGGGCCTTTTATGTTTTTTCCGTCTAATACAACCGTTCCTCCTGTTGGAGTTAACATTCCAGCAATGGCATTCATAATAGTAGATTTGCCACAACCCGAGTGACCAATTATGGATATCTTTTCTCCTTTTTTGATAGATAAATTTATATCTGTTACTGCAATATATTTTCCTTTTGGCGTTGGAAACGAAATTTCTAAGTTTTTGATTTCTAAATAACTCATTTTTTTTAGTTTTAGTTGTTTTAAGATGGAAGTAAGGCGATGGAAGATTAAAGATGGTTGCTATGAATGCTTCTAACTTCGCACTTCTAACCTCTCACTTCTAACTTTTTAATATGCTACTTTGTTTTCAATAAAAGTGAATATTCTGTCGAAAAGTAATCCCACAATACCAATGATTAAAATGGCCGATATTACTTTTTCAAGGCTCAATGCATTCCAGCTGTCCCAAACAAAGAACCCAATTCCAGCACCACCAGACAACATTTCGCCGGCAACAATTACCAACCAAGCGACACTGATACTCAATCGCAAACCAGTAATAATGTGAGGCAAACTATATGGAATCAATATTTTTGTCAAATATCTCATTTTTGAGAAACCAAAAGCTTTCGCTACGTTTTTATGATCTTGTGGAATCGAGGCAACTCCAAAAGAAGTATTGATAAGCGTTGACCACAACGAAGTGATAAAAACAATAAATATAGTTGCCATTCCTGTATCTTTAAAAACTACCAACCCAATCGGAAACCAAGCCAAAGGCGAAACTGGTTTCAATAATTGCACTATTGGATAAAAAATTTGTTTGCAAATGGTGCTTGCTCCCATCAAAATCCCGATAGGAATAGCAATTAAAGACCCCAACAAGAATCCCAAAAGAACTGTTTTTATGGAGTTGAATAATTGCAATCCAATTCCTTTGTCATTTGGACCATAATCGTAGAATGGATCGCTTAACATTTCTTTCAATACAGTTAAAGTAGCAACAGGGCCAGGCAAAGCATCTTCTGTATAAATACTCAATAAACTCCAAAATCCACCAAAAACCAGTAAACCAATTACTGCAAAAAAGATTGATTTTGATTTTTCAATAATTGTGTTTAAAGCCAATTTGAGCTTGTAATTTTCCTTTGCAAAACTCTTTTGTGATTCTGTAGCAATATTGATGGTTGACTCCAATGCATCAATGGTTAGTGTATTTTTATCTGACATGGTAATAAAATTTAATTAGTTTTAATCTTTAATTTGTGTGGAGCATCATTTGGTATTCCTCCTCTAGGTGAAGAGGAATACGAGTGATTTACTTTTTTTATTTTTTAACAACTTTCAAATAGGCTGTCGGATTATTTGGGTCAAAAACAGTTTTGTCCATAGTAAGTGAAAACGGTTTCATATCATCAGCAGGTACTTTTACTTTCATACTGGCAGCCACCTCTTCATACAAATCTTGCAAGATTAATTTGTCTGCTATGGCTTTGTAATCAGGAGCTTCTTTCAAATATCCGAATCGAACAAACTGTGCCATTGCCCATATTGCATGTGATTTACGAGGATAATTGACCATTCCGCCTTTGTGAAACAACATATAATCATTGTCATAAATTTCAGTTCCTTGGTTGCAACCCAAATCATAATTCCCCATCAATCTATTTTCGATTACTTCTGCAGGAGCATTTACATAAGGTGCTTTTCCTATGATAGCAGCAGCTTTTTTACGATTGGCAGGAACGTCTAACCATTTACAGGCTTCCATTACTGCTTTCATTACTTTTACTAAATCAGCTTTGCGTTTTGCACTAAAATCTTTATTGACAACCAATGCCTTTTCTGGGTGATCTTTCCAGATATCTTGAGTCGCAACTTGAGTAAATCCAATACCTTGTTTTACGGCAACTCCGCCCCAAGGCTCACCAACACAGTATCCGTCCATATTACCCACTTTCATATTAGCTACCATTTGTGGAGGTGGAATAGTGATTATTTTTACTGCTTTTTGATTTAAACCAGCAATAGACATCCAGTTTCGCAACCATAAATCGTGGGTTCCACCTGGAAATGTCATTGCAAATGTTACTTCTTTTTCGGCTTTTAATTTAGCCGCTACAACGGGAGTTACTTTGTTCATTTGTTTGAAACCTACTTTACCGCAAAAATCATTGGAAAGTGTGATAGCTTGTCCGTTCACGTTGAGCATCATCGCAATTTTCATTTCAGAACCTGCTTTTCCACCCACTCCTGTATAAACTGAAAATGGCATTGAATACAAACAATGTGCACCGTCTAATTCGCCTGTTAGGACTTTGTCGCGAATGTTTGCCCAAGACGATTCTTTGGTAACAATTACTTCGACACCGTATTTTTTAAATAATCCCAGTTCTTTTGCCATTACTATTGGCGAACAATCAGTAAGTGGAATGAATCCTAATTTTACGGGTTCTTGAGCACTTACTGTTGAAAAAACAGTACTGATGGCTAATAATAGTACAAAAAATAATTTTGATTGTGTTGCTCTATTTAGTTTTAATGTTTTCATATCTAATAGTTTATAGTTTTACTTAATTATTTTTTTGTAGCTAAAAAATCAGGTTTAATATTTAGAGTTACATAAGCCCATTGAGGCGAAAGATTAGCATTAGAAACATTCTTTACCTGAGCAGAAGCCATTGTGTTGGTAGCTTTCATATAGGAATAACCCGCCTCAATATTGATTAACTTGGTAAAGTTGTAAGACAATTTCAAATCTAATTCAGTACCTAAATATGGGGTTCTTGTTCCGCCTGCTCCATTAGAAACTTTATTAGCGGATTCAAATCCGTGTAGATCGGCAAACAAAGTCAATTTATCAGTAGCGTTGTATTTTGCTTTCATAAAATAGTTAAGCAATCCTTGGTTGCCAAAACCACTAGCAACGTAAAAATAATCCATATAACCCCAAAATTTGTGCGGCGTTCCGTAAAGTGGGTCGAAAAGGTTACTTCTTGAATCAGCTGTCACTGCTTTTGTTCCATCGGTTCCTGATAAATAATCAACACCAGGTCCTACAAAAAGTTTTCGGCTAACTTGAACTGTTGATGTGATAGAAGCTAGGTTTGCACTCAAAACACGACCATCTTTATTTCTTCCTCCTTGGTAATAGTAACTACCAGTAAGGTTGATTTTTCTGGTTGGATTAATACTGTAATACAGACCTGTCGTTGTACGGCTCCAAACCCCTTGAACAGGTGTTTTAACAGCTGCAATTGTAGTGTATTTGTTGAAATCGTCTTTGAAAAATAAAAAGGATAAATCTCCAAAGAAGAATTTTTTGCCTACATAAGCGTATTGAAAAGATTTGTACATTGTTCCAATTCCATTTGTACCTGCTGGATAATTAGGTGTAGCCGGAATACCATTATAGAGAGTACCAACATTTAATTCTCTATTTTGGTTGAATGCTGCTCCGATATCGG
>CAMDGJ010000062.1 GCA_945897545.1 Flavobacterium psychrophilum | reverse complement strand
CATGTCAATGTTGAAGCTGGATTTCCCGGCAAGGCAAAAACAATTGTGTTGTCTTTTTTGCCGAAAAACAAGGGTTTTCCTGGTTTTTGATTGATTTTATAAAACAATTCTTCGACCCCATTTGACAAAAGTGCTTCTTTGACAAAATCATAATCCCCAACCGAAATTCCGCCAGAAACAAGCACCACGTCAAAAGAGGCAAGACAGGATTTTAAGATTCTTTTGGTTGCTTTTAATTCATCTTTTACCTTGAATGTTTTTACTTTTTTAATACCAATGCCCTGCAAAGCAGATTCAAGCATAATGGAGTTGCTTTCGAAAATTTTCCCTTTTGGCAATCTCTTTCCTGGTTTTATCAATTCATTTCCAGTAACTACAATAGCCACTTTTGGCTTAGAATAAACTGTAATTTCCGTTATGCCCAAACAAGCCAGAAAACCAATAGCAGCAGGATTAATAAGAGTGTTGTTTTCGAGTACTAGTTGGTTTTCTTTTACTTGTTCTCCTTTATTTCTTACATTGGCAAAACGAGCAGGTATTTTGGTAATTTCCAGCAAATCATTTTTTCTTGAAGTATGTTCTTGCATTACTACAGTATCAAGACTGTCAGGAATAAAAGCGCCTGTGAATATTCTTATTGCTTGACTTTTATCTAGTTTTATTTTTGAAAAATCTCCTGCTTTTGATGTGCTTACAACCTCATACTTTGTTAATTTACTATGTGAAAAGGCATAACCATCCATAGCTGACTGTCTGAATGGAGGCATATTTATTGGAGAATAAATGGCTTCCGACAAAATATAGCCATTTGATTTACTCAATTTAATTTTTTCAGTTGGCATTTTAAAACAGTGTTGCTCAACTACCAATAAAGCTCCTTCAACTTGTATCATAATACTATTTTAAAAAATAAGTAAAAATACTTAGTGCAAACATAAGTATTTTTATCTAATACACAATTTAAATAGTTAAAATAATAGTAGCTTTAAGAAAAAAAAGTTTTCATAATACTATAAACATCAACTATACTAATAACTGCTCATAATTGAATTATTTAAAAATTAAAAAACACTCCATTCAAACAGCACTAGCAATCAAGCGGTCTCACTGCGGTCGTTCCCTTTGTTCCGTTCGGCTGTTCCAGTCGTCCCGCAAAAAGGCGGGGCTCCATTCCACAGACACTTCACAGCACAAAAAAATAAGGCAGTCCAGCCAAAGGCGGGACAACCTTATTTTTCCGCTGTTTGTTCCTCATCTTCACACGGTCTCTTCCTGCGTTCGGTCGGGCTTATGCATCCACAATACCGCTTCATTTCGTTACAGTCATTCGTTCGCTTAACGCTCCATTTCATTCCGCTGAAAGCTCTCTCATTCATTTCACTGCATTCCAGCCGTATTATGTCTGCCGCCCTCAGTGTTTTCAGCGGTTGCTCCTTCGCACAGCCATCGGGGTTGGCGCCGCTTCCCTCAATATATTTTTAAGAAACTCTTAGTTGATATTTACAAATCACTTGTATCAAATTACTTAGATGAGGTCGCTTTGCCCTAAATCAAGGTACCCCGCCACGGCGGGTGTCTTAAGTTTTTTCCCCGCCGTTTCACGCTGCTATTCCTTCTCTCTACTCCCCCGCCACGGCGGGTTCGTTCCGTTCTCGGTCTAGCGTGGCTGTTCGATTGCCGCAACCCCGCCACTGCGCTCCTCATTCATTTCGCTATAATTCCGCTAACGCTTCATTTTAGCTCCATTCCTTGCGGTGCTTGGGGGTGTTAAAATCCTTCACGACAACTATAGTGCATTTTCTTAAAAAGAAAGAGAAAAAAATCCAGCAAATTTAGCATCCATTCCTCACTTCCAGTCGGTCGTTCCTCCCTCCATTCCCGTTCGTCATTTCTGCTTTTATAGTGGCTTTCTTTTTTTCTCTTTTTTCTTTTCAAAAAAATAAAGTTGAATTTTTTAAACCAACCACACTATGCCGAATTTCATCATCAAGACACACCAAAAAGACACTACCTACAAGGGAAGCCAAATCTTTATCCTCAACAAAGGAATGAATAGTGGAAAGCCCCAAAAAGAACCCTTTACCAACAGCTTCGTAATCAGCTGTCCAGACGAAAAGGATGCCGAAACGGTCTACTGGCTTGCATACAGCCTTTGGAAATCCAACTTTTGGCACCAATTTTTAATCGGATCCGTAATCCCATTTTTGCGAATCAATGATTTCAAGAAAGATTTTGATTGTAAAGTGAATGAAATGATACAAGAACACGAGCTGCACCAGAAACAAGTCCAGGCGTTGAGGTTACTGGAACAGAAAGAGGATCAATTGCATAAAAACATTATACTTATCAACGAAATGCGTAGAGCCATACTAAACCGCTACTGCAGGAAATAATATTTATTAATCTAATTATCAACACTATGAAACTGTTCATCCTATACCAAACCGATTTGTGGAAAAGCAAAATTTCAAGAGTCTTTTTCGGAATATTTGACAGCCGACCAAAAGCAATCGACTGCGCAAAATACAACGGACTGTATTGCTCCAATTCCAAAGTGGTCATCGAAGAAGTGACCTTGAATATTTTCGAGGAAATCTAAAAGTAAATCTTATAATTATGTATATTTGAAAGAGTTTAGGCTTTAAATAAACCTGAGCAACAAGTTGAAAAAAACTAAGAAGAATTTATGATTTTTGCTTTTGGAATACTTCTCCTCATAGCCTTCCTTGTTATCTTTATAAAATACAAGGATCACAAATTATTAAAAACCGTTACAAATTCAAATAGAGGCACAAAGACAGAAAGAAATCTGGTTTTGAAACTTCTAAAATCTGGAATATCAGAACAAACTATTTTTCACGATCTCTATGTTAAAAGATATTATGGTTTTTACTCTCAAATTGATTTGGTAGTTGCTACGAAGGTAGGTATTATTGTATTTGAGGTTAAGAATTACAAAGGTTGGATTTTTGGTTCAGGATTTAATACGAATTGGACTCAGGTACTCGCATTCGGTAAAATAAAATATCGATTTTATAATCCTATTTTGCAAAACAATAAACATATAGATGATTAAAAAAGACAACTCAACCAATTTTATCATATTCCTTTCTATTCAGTAGTAGTTTTTTATGGAGATTGCGTTTTTAAAGAAGTTGATTTTATTCCCAATGGAACTTTTCTAGTAAAATCAAATAGAGTTTTGGAGGTTTTCAATAAAATAATATTTGAAAATGAACCAGCTAATTATTCTAACAAAAGAGATGTGGCTCGAGTATTAAAAGAAGCTGTAAAAAATGGGGAGAAAAAAGAAGTCCAAGATCGACACGTAAAGAATGTAAAAGATATGCTTGGCAAGGATAGAGTTTTTTATTAGATGAAGAACAACTGCATCGAATACTAAAATTACAATTGATTATATGATACATTATCATAGAAGTGACCTTGAATATTTTTAAACTAATATAAAAACAAGAAAGCCTGGTCTTTCGACTAGGCTTCCTTAGGTAGTCCGGAAAAGGTTACCAATCATAACCGGACTATTTATTTTTAGATTTTGTCAACCATTTTAAAAGGAGCGAAACCAAAAAACTGGCAGTGGCTCCCACGACCGCTAAGATAATTGTTTTTGCAATATCTTCCGAAAGAATATTGGGCAAAATGCTCAAAAATGTTCCTGATACGGTTCCAGTTCGGAGAGAAATATTAGTCTCCATCTCTCGGTTTATTTAGGTTCACCTCTGCAACAGTCATTTGACTCACCGCAGAGATAACTCCACCAACCACCGCCATATAACCAGCAACAGTTATCACCGTTACGGGCAAAACAATAGGTGCTGCCACAATTGTTCCACTGATGGCCAACAAAGCCAAACCAACACTTCTCAAAATCTTGAAAAACTTGGGTGTAGGTGCTTTTATTCTTTCTACTATTTTCATACGATCTCTTTTTTAGACTGGATATTTATTTTAACTTCTTCATTTCTATCAAAAACGGTATAAACTAACGTTTTCAGTTTTTCCAACGCTTTTCGGGAATTACTGCCTTTTCCAATTCCAGTGTGTTTGGTTACAGTCGCAATGCAGCCCAATAACTCTTTCTTGGCGTCATTGGCGGGATGGATTAAAATCAAATCTCGTCCCGGAACATTCATCAAATGCAAGTGCCATTTGAATTTGGGGCTAAACCGCTTCTGTAAGATATATTCTCCCTCAGGAATGCAAGAAATACGCTTTTGGTTTCCCAACCAGGGCAATTCGATGGTATAACAAACTATTGTGCCGTTCCATTCTAAAACCCCTTGCGTTCCCTCGGGAAAATAAGTCCTTGTCAACACCAGAACCATCCTACAATCCGCTCACTTGAACCAATGCCAATGGGTTGTAAGCACCATTTTTCAATGGGTACATTTGTCCATTAACTTCTTGGTAAAACTCAACTCCCAAAGCCAAAAACAATGGTTTTGTGCTTGCTGGAGTGACTGCATTCACTTGGTTGATGGCAACAGTAGCCACAGCATCCCACGGAAGGATTGCAGTTTCAGAATGAGCTTCAACGAAAGTTTCTGTTTCAAAATCAATTTCTGCTCCTGCAGATATGATTTTAAAGTGAGTGGTTCCACTCGGTGCAGCTATCATATTTGCCGGAACAAACGGATCCAGATCAACAGTGATTTCACCAGTAACACGGTCAATTGCTCCCACAAATGGAGCAAACAAACTGGTGCCCAGTTTCCCTCTGATGTTGAATTCAAAGCCGGCAAGCAATTCTGCTTCACCATCAATTACATTTCGTAACCCTCTCACGCTGGTCACGTCTGCCTGAATTACCTCAACCATTTTTTGAGTCAATCTACTCACCATTCTACCATCAGCAGTATTGATGAGTAAAGCTCTCAAGGAAGTTCTCAAAATCTTCCCGGCCTTACCTGCTCTACCAAACTCGGAACCGTTCTCACGTGTTCTTTGGAACGCAGGATCATTCTTGATTCTGCTGGCGTCAATTCCGCCTTTTTCACGAGCTAAATGCCCGTCCTGTGTTTTGTAAAAAGTAATATCTCCGATAGTACCTTTCAACTTAATTATGCCTTTTTGCCTTGCCATAATTTCTAAATTTTTAAATTAATAAATGTTTCAAATTCCCTAAATCATCATCCTGTTGCAACATCTTTCGATTGATTTCCAAACAAATTTTAGCCAATTAAAACGATAAAAAAAGCACACACCATTCCATATGTCACTTTTCGATACAAATGACACAAAACGACACAAATGACCATCAAACCGCTAGAAAAATAGAAGTAAATTGCTTTTGCAAATCGAAAGGTTTTTTTTACTAATTTTATTCCTTTGGAAACATAGAATCAAACTAGTTTCATGTATAACAAAGCCTAGTCATAGGCATAGATAGTGTATGAAAATTGAAAACAAGAGGTTGTGTATCTACCCAAAGGATATACAACGCATTACAGGTAAGAGTTATCGACAAAGTGTTAGATTGTTGCAAACTATCAGACAGAAGCTAGATAAGCTCGAAAATGAGTTTGTGAGCATCGAGGAGTTCTGTCAATACACCAGTTTAAAATATGAACAAGTAGAGCCTTTAATAGTTGGATAATAACTAAAATATAGCTATTCAAATTTTGATTATAACCAGTTCAATAAATGGTTTGCTTCCTGTTTAAATTATGATGTTTTTATTTCATAATTCATTTAATTTTCCCTATATTTGATTACTTGAAATTTAATATAATTTGCATCATATTAAGAGGTGTCAGTCGAGGTGTCACTTAAAATAAAAGCTTTGCCAAGCCTTATTTTACGACACTTTTCTGAAATAAATTAGACCCTCTTTCTCCGCTGAATTAAAACCCTAACGATTGAAAATCAATTAGTTAGGGTTTTTTATTTACTTAATATCCCCACATTGTCCCCACAATTATTATGTTTTGAACATAAAAAAACCACCATTTTACAGGTGGTTCTTGAAATAAGTATCTATTAATTTTATGAAGCCGTACCAGAGCCAATATAGATACTATTTGATAATTGTGTTTCTTCTGCGTTCTTAAACGAAATAAACATCTCTAAATCATCTCCAGCATAGCTGTTAGGTATAATTACTGTTTGTGATAAATCTGTTCTTACAGCACCATCAGTAATAAATACACTCTCACCTTTTAAAGGATTATAAGCAACAACCATAACTTTATCAGTTGGCAAAGCACTACCTTCATTTGAATTATCATCCCAACTAAACTGAACTTGTCCAGGAGTTGACAAATCAAACACAGGGTTTAATGCTCCTGATAAAGAACCTCTACTCAACAATGCAAAAGAAAAATCAATTGCAAAATCGGTTGGATCAGTTCCTACGATTGCATTGTTTAGTATATAAGACATCGCACTATTAAATTGCGACTTCTTAACAGCATAATTTTTATAACCAATCTTAATGAAATTTAAGTTTGGCTGTAAAAACCTCAACACTAAAGAGAACTTTGTTCTCTGATTGACTTGTAATACTGTACGAGGATTTGCTACACTTTGAGGCTTTGCTCTAATATAATCAATTCCTTTCCATCTTGCACCAACAATGTTAGCGACTTTACCTGATACTCCTCCAAGAATACCTCTACCAATCTTACCCATAACTATATTTATTTAGAAATTACAATTTTGTGGGCTTGGTACGGCTTTGGTATTGATTTTAAACAACTATACAAAATTAACCTATAAAAGAAATTTAATTACAATTATAAATCAAAACAATGTTATTTGTTTTAAATTGTTATGTTTTACTCATAAGTGATTATGATTTAATTGCTATAAACTATCTGCAAGTTAGTTTTTAGATGACTTCTATGGAGTAAGCTACTTATTTTTGTTCTTGATAATGCAATTCGGATTTGTGTAGATTATCAAAGTTGCTGTTGCTAGACCTTTTTCCATTAATTTTTTAAAAGAAAAAAAGAAAAAAAAGAAAGTCGTCGAATTAGTGGAGGTTTCAAAAGAAGTCAAGTTTTTTTGAAAAAATACTACCCGATACATCATCGGAAGTGTGGGCGTGAAATCGGAATTGAATGTTGTTGCGAAACGGTATGGGTGGAGATTTTTTCAAAAACCCGTAGGGCTTGAACTTTACTTTTTGAAACCGTAACGTACCTTTACTTTCTTTTTATTTATTTTTTTTGTAGCAGGATGTTTCTTGATTGGATTTTCTCTGGGATGCTTCTTATGAAATCGGCAATCAAACACCCCCAAGCACCGCAAGGAATGGAGCTAAAATGTAGCGATAGCGGAATTATAGCGGAATGTATGAGGAGCGCAGTTGGCGGTGTTGCGGCAATCGAACAGCCACCGCAGGACGGGAACGGAACGTAGCTTTTGCGAAGTGGAGAGAAGTACTGCGAGCGTGTAACGGCGGGGAAAAAATATAAGTCAGCCTTTGGCGTTCCTTGATTTATGGCAAAGTGAAGTTTTTACTGAACGGTGCCAACCCCGATGGCTGTGCGAAGGAGCAACCGCTGAAAAAATAAAGGGCGGCAGACATAATACTGCTGGAATGCAGTGTAGCGTAGTTTACGGAGCGAAACGGAATGAAGCGGTATTGTGGATGCATTAGTCCTGCCGAACGTAGGGTAGAGAACGTGTGAAGATGAGGAACGAAACAGCGCAAAAAAATAGCTGCTTATTTTCAAGCTGCTGTTTTTTTTAGTGCTGTGAAGTGTCTGTGGAACGGAAGGAGGCACGACTGACTGGAACAGCCGAACGGAACAAAGAGAACGACCGAAGAGAGACCGCTTGATTGCTAGTGTTGTTTATAACGGAAATGTTGTTAGAATGGAATACTTGGACTAAACGAGGATTTTGTGCAGATGAATTAGGTAATATTTATCACAAACGTTAAATTGATTATTCTGTTGTCGTTAAATAAAACAATCACTTAAGCATTGCTGTTATTAGAAATTTGAATTTTAATAATTTTATGAAGTATCAATAAACACCTGAAAATAGTAGCTGATAAAGTAATAAATGACAAAATAATAATATCAAAAATATGGTCTTTATCTATTTTGTCAAGAAATAATTTAACAATTGATATTAAAAAAAATATTGTTAAAAAAATAATACAAGACCAAGAAAAAACACCAACTATTCTTTTATAATGCTTACTTGTGAATAGTAATTCCATTCCAGTAAGTTCATTTTTAGCTTCAATTTTATTATAAATTTCTTTATGATTAATGTTATCTTTAAACGTAACAATTATTGTCAACGATGCAAGAATAAAACCAGCTAATGAAATCGTAGTTGAAATTATATCGGAGACTATAGATTTTAAAGTATCTATTGGAATTGTTATTGAAATTATATTTTTACTGGACAATATATGTTTACACAAAATAAAAATAGATACGATAATCAAATCGTATAATAATGGATGTTTAATATATTTATCGAGTAATTTATTCATTACAAACCAAATTCTTTATTTAATTCACTTCTCATTTTTGTTATTATATCAATACTAACAATGGTTTTAGATTTATCTTTTAAATCAACTTTAATATTACTTCTGTACCATAAATTAAGTAAGTCAAAATTTTTCAGTAAATTATTATTATCACTATCTTCTGCTTTTACTTTAAGTATATTAAATGGTTGCGTTTTACTTTTACCAAAAAAATCTAAAATTTTATCTAATTTACTTCTAATCAATGAACCGCTAGTCCCTTTTGCAACATCATATTTCAATTCTAAAGTAACATACTCTGCTGACGTAACATTCTCAACCGTTTCAAATGCAGTAAAAATATCTTTGTCAATTTCTTTTAATCGTTTTATATTGTCTTTGTGAACTTTTGCTACAATGTACGAAATGTTTTTTATTCTCTTTCGAACCTCCTTTAAATTGTCTCTATTAATGGGATTATAGATTACTTTGTTTAATATTCCATAAATCAATCCTTTATGCTCTAAATAAAAGACAAAATCAGTAATTCTTGCACCATATTGATTATGTTCAAACGCAAGTGTCATTTCATTATTTTTATACGATAGAATAAAATGAGTTTTTTCTACAATACCTTCATTTTTTGTTGCTTCAACATCTCGAATTTTATCATCCGTAATATCCATTAGTTCAGGAAAAGCATCTTTACGGATATGTAAAACTTTACCCTCAATATGCTTCAATTTATCGTCAATTATAATATCTGTAATATATATCCATTTATCTCCATAATGTTCAAACCTTAAAGGATCTTGGCTAATTTTTAATTGATGTATTTTCTTGAACAAATCAATTATATTTTCTTTTGTGCCAGTAATGTATTTTGGGTTTATTTCAAAATAATTTACAATTCTATCTTTATTTGCCATATTATATTTTTGATGGTTTGTTACTTAATTAAATTTTGAATTGTTAATAAACATTCTTTACAATATTTTATTACCACTTCCTTATTAGTTAAACTGAAATTTTATTCTGTATGGCTATTATCACATCATTTTCTATACCATCTGCCCTTTTTAATATAATATCGAGGTAATCTACACCTAACTTTTTTCTTAACTCTTTAATGTTGTTTATCAATTCGCCATAAGGTTCAATGTTCTTGTTGTCTGATAATGTTAGTTTTCTTAAAGTGAATTTAGATAATGTTTTATATTTTTTTATATCGGTAACTAGCGTATTTATAAAAGAAATTAATTCTAAATCAATATCGTCTCTTTTTACTTTTGCTAAATCTCTTAATGAGATTAATGATTTAGTATCTAATGATAAATCTGAATTACCAGAGGCGTTTTTTGGTTTGAACACTTTTATTAATTCATAAGCAGTCCAGAACTCTTTGGTTAGATTTTGTCTTTCTTCTTCTGGAGGACATTTTGCAAATTGGATTAATTCAGGAAATGTTTTTTCTTCAATAGTTGCTTTACCATTTATATTTTTGCTTACTATTGAAAATAACGCCATTCCTTTTTTTCTTAAAACAACTGTGTTATCTTCTGTATATAATTTTGCTGTTTTGGTTCTGTTCGGAAATTGACTAATTCTTTTTATAACATCCGGATGGTTTTCTATAATTTCAGCATAATCATTTCTAATTACTGTAGCTATATTTAATTCATCATCATTTTCTGGATTAGAATTTATTTTAGAAAATAATCCGCTTGCTGATGGTTCTTCATCAATATCAAACATTTTTGCATCTTCTCCTAAAGCACTATGAATTAAAAACATTTTTTGTGCTGCAATTTCTCTACTTTTTACAATGTCTGCTCCTTGTTCTGTTGGAAAAAAATTATAAATATATAATTCATCAAATACTTTGGCACTCATTCTATTGATACGACCAACTCTTTGTATTACTCGTGTGGGGTTCCAAGGAATGTCATAATTTATTATAACTCCTGCTCTATTCAAATTAAATCCTTCCGAAAGTTTATCGCTTGTAACCAATACATCGTAATCATCAACTGGATGGCTGTATTTGGCGTTGAAATTTGCGTCTAATTCTAACGCAAACTTTTTTGTGATTGAACCATCACAGAAAGCAACTCTTGTTTTTAGTTCGCTTTCAAAATAATCTTTTAAATGTCTTACAGTATCGGTATATTCTGTAAATAAAATTACTTTTCTTTTGGGACTAGTTTTTTCAGCAATTACTTCTTTAATTTTATCAAGTACTTCTTTTCTTTTTGGATCATTATCTACTAACTTTAATTTGACAATTTCAGCTTTTATCTTTTCAAACAAAACAATATCACTTTGAATATGTTTTAGAAAATCGTCTTTGTATACAAATTTATTGACATCATAAATTTTAGTATGCTTTGGCGTTGTTTTATTAGCAGCATTTTTTTCAAAATCTACTAAAGTTTTCTCAATAGCATCTAAAGAAAAATCATCTTCTTTGACAATATAAATTTGCTCAATTACTTTTCTATCCAAAACATATTTTCCTGATTTTTCTATAAAAGATTTTACCATTTTATTGGTTTTTAAAAAACGGTCAATACTATTATCAAAAGCACCAAAGGAACTCTCGAAACGTTTTACTAGCAAACGTCTCATAAAGTCATATAAATTGCGTTGTTGTTGTTTTGCTCTGTTTTCTTCCTCGTTTAGTTTATCGTCTTTCTTATGTTTATTTTCATATTCAAATGGTTTGTAAATTGCACCTTTAAACTCTCCATCTTCACAAAAATAACTCGTGATAATTTTATTGTAAAATTCAGATTGGGATTTATCTAATTGATAAAATAATTCTATTGGGTCTTTTACTTCCGAGAGGTTTTGTATTTCTTTTTTGTACTCGTTATCGGTTTTTAGGTCTAATCTATTTCTTCTGATAACAACTGGTGTAATTACATTTTTAATGCCGTTTGCCATATCGCTAACATTGTTTTTTACAATGTTTATATCAATTGGTAGTGGCAACCCAAACATTTTTTCATAATCTCGTTCTGCCTTTCTTTTCTTGTCAGGACTATTAGAATTATTGTTTTTTATAATGTTTGAAAGGTTTTTGAAGCGATAGTTATACGAATTAAATCGAGCTTCCAAATCGGTTTCAATGGTAATTCCTGATTGTCCGGGAACAATAAATAATTTCAATAACGAAAATATATCTGCTGGAGAATTGTTGAATGGTGTAGCAGATAATAAAACTACTTTTTTACTTCTACAAATATCTAACAATGCTTCATAAGCCGAAGTATCTTGATTTCTGAAACGGTGAGCTTCATCAACAATAATTACTTCATATTCGTAATTGTTTTTTCTGATACTTGCTGCAACTGCTTCTACATCGCCTGAACTTTCAATATCCCAATTGTGTAACTTGAAACGATTTTTATATTCATACCAACCCGTATTTTCTTTTTTGCTTCCTATCAATCCTGGTGGACAAAGTATCAAACCTCTTTTACCAATTTGATTTGCTATTAATGAAGCAATTACCGATTTTCCTAAACCAACTACATCGGCAATAATAACACCATTATAAGTTTCAATAACATTCAATGCTTGGTTTACAGCATCAAGTTGATATTGGTATTTTTCAAAACCATTTTCTTCTAATAATCTATCAACAGCATCATTAATTTTCTTTGCTTCTTGAAGTTCTATATAGGTTTTTAAAATCAAGGCATAGGCTTCAAATGGCGTAACATAAGCCGCTTGTGTTTTGTTTTTTAGGAAATCTATAATTACTGGTTTGCCGTTTTCAGCTTCAGTAATGGGAATGGCAGTCAACCACAAATCATCAAAATATTTTTCGGCAGTTTCAAAACCATAATCGCTTATTTCTACATTGAATTCTTCTTGGCCGTGTAAACCTGCCTTGGTTAAGTTGCTACTTCCTGTTATAAATTCGCCTTTACGGTTGCGTAATTCGGCATAGTTTTGTGCATACTGAAACAAATATACTTTGGCGTGGTTTGGGTTTAGGGTTTTCTTAATTTCTAATCGCCCTTCTTCGAGCATTGTTACAAAAAAAGAAATTTGATTGAAAAAATCTTCATTATCCATATCGGCATTATTGATAGCAAAACCGAGCGATTTTATGAATTGTGTAAAATGTTCTTCTTGGCTCAAACTATCGTCTGTATTGCCAATTTCTACAATTGTAGAGAGGTGTTTATCTACTTGTAAGCCAACTAATATTTTTAATTTTATATCCGCATTATTTTGAAGTTGGGTATATATTTCTTGCCAACCC
>CAMDGJ010000061.1 GCA_945897545.1 Flavobacterium psychrophilum | reverse complement strand
CACTATTCAGGTGAACGATAAAACTAATGCAGTAGTATTTGGGAAAATCAATTTGAATATTGGAGAAAGTGATGCTGATTTTCCGGCAGTAAATATAGCCAATGAAATGTTAGGTGGAGGAGCTTTTATATCTTCCAGAATACCAAAGCGTTTGCGTGAGGTTGAAGGAATGAGTTATGGCGCAGGTTCTTTTGTATCCGGCAACGGAATTGATAAAACGGGGGATTGGGGAGTTTATGCTTTTTTTAATCCTTCCTTTAAAGACAAACTAGACAATGCTTTGAAAGAAGAAATTCAAAAAGCGTTTGATAAAGGTTTCTCAAAAGAAGAATTCGACGCTTCTATAAAATCTTGGTTGCAACAACGTCAAACAATGCTTGGGACTGATGAATTTCTAGCCCGACAACTTCGAGACTATTTAGATCAAAATAAAACATTTAAATCTTATTCTGACTATGAAGACAAAGTAAAAGCTTTGGATGTTGCAAAGGTAAATGCAGCGATGAAAAAGTATTTCGATTTGCAAAAATTCATTTTGATTTATGCAGGCGATTTTACTAAAAAATAAGATTTTTAATAACTAAAAAACGAGGTTTTCTGAATAAGAGAACCTCGTTTTATTTTATAGAATAGCAATTTGGTGTTATTATTTTTCCAATAATACGATATCAAATTCAGTGTCTATATTTATATTACCTTTCGAAACTAAGGCTACTTTTCCAGAAAAAGCGTCTTTCAATTTTGTTCCGTCCTTGAAAATACTTCCCACCGAAATTTCTTTTGGTCCTTTTAGCAAATCCAATCCAACAACTACATGGTCTGTGAAAGTATCTTTAATTAAAGTTCGGCTGAAGACGTAAGGACTTGCCGAAATTTGTTGGTGAATTCCTGCTCCAATGGCTGGATGGTTTTTTCTAAAATTCCCCAGTTTTTGCCAATGCAAAAGCACTTTTTGAGTTGCGGGATTGGTATTTATGTCGTCCCAATTCATTATCGAGCGTAAAGTCGCATCTCCTGTAGTTCCTAGAATATCCAACGACCGTGCGCTTTCGTCGCCATAATAAACTTGTGAAATTCCTGGAGCAAGCAATAATTTTGTACCGCTTTCGAATGTTTTTTCTCGCTTCTTGTCAAACGGATAACTATCGTCGTGCGAAGAAACATAGTTCATTACCGTGTTTCCTTTTAAGTCATTTTGAAGTATTGTACTGTATTTAGAAAACAAAGGCTCATAATTCATTTTGGCTTCATTTCTAAAGTCAAAATTGATTAAACCTGTAAAACCATTTTCGAAATAGTTTACTTTTTTGTCTCCAAAATCGTAAAGTCTTTTTGCACCAATATTGTAACCATAGACTTCACCCACCGTGAAAAAGGCATTGTTATCCAATACTTTTTTGGGATTATTATTTTTGAAATCGGCAAAGGCGCCATCACAAACCTTCTTGAAATCGGCCCAAACATCTTCATAAGTATGCTTCGCCGTATCTACTCGATAGCCGTCAATTCCATAATCGGTGATGTAATCCGACAGCCATTTCATAATGTAATATTTTGGAGCTCGAGGATAACCCGTTTTGGCAAAAAAAGCATCTAATTCGGTTACTTCTCGTTCATATCGATCTTCTTTTTTCCATTTTTCAATCAAGAAAGGAGGCAAAGTTACAGGTTCATTACTTTCGGTTTTTACATCGGGTAGATTTTCGACTAAGGTGCAATTGATGTAGGTGTCATAGGATTTGTAAGTACATTTTGGAGAAGTTCTCACCCAATCATTTGGATAGGCAGGGTCTTCGGCAGTAACGGGTCCGGTGTGATTGATAACGGCATCAAGCATTATTCGAATTCCTTTGGCGTGTGCTTTTTGTACCAATTCGGCCAAATCCTTTTTAGTTCCAAAACTAGGGTCCAAACTAGTCCAATCTCTTGCCCAATAGCCGTGAAAACCATAGCTATATCCCGTTCCTTCGTCAACTCCATCGTGAATTTGTTCGACTACGGGTGTCATCCAAATGGCCGTTATTCCTAGTTTTTCGAAGTAGCCTTCGTCTAATTTTTGAATCACGCCTCGAATATCACCGCCTTCAAAACCGCGCAATTTGCCTGTGGTTTTATTTCGGTTATAGGTTTGATCGTTTGTTTTATCTCCGTTGTTGAATCGGTCGATTAAAAGAAAATACACATTGGCATTTTCCCAAACAAAAGGAGTTTTTGAGGCTGTTGTTGTTGTTGTTGTTGTGGTTGTTGTTGTTGTTGTTGTTGTTGTTGTTGTTGTTTTGCTTGGCGAACAACTACCGAAAAAAAGTGATAGTATCGCGATTGGAAATAAGATGTTTTTTTTCATTGGTCTTTTTTTTGAACCATTAAGAAAATTAAGCAACATTAAGTTTTTCTTAATTTTTCTTAATGGTCTAGATTTTTAGTACAATTGAATTTTGATTTCCACATCAGTTCCCTTCTTCCAAGAAACTGGAATTTCTATATTGTTTTTAACAGTGTTGAAAGCCATAGGTTTACCGTTAAAGCTTATAGATTTGGCTTTTAAATTGTGAACGATTAGTGCAACATTTTTATCCGAAGATTGAAAGTTTTTTCCAATTTCCGAATTCAATTTTATAGTTACTGTTTTAGCATTGGCGTTGCTATTGAAATTCAATATTTCAAATTCTCCTTTTTCGAAGGCATTTGCTGTTGTTCCATCGTCATTGTACAATTCACCTGAACTTTGAGTAGTTTTGGTATCAAAATAATAATGCAAATCGAAGTCAGCCAATGAATATTTTGAGGTGTTTTGAATGGTTTTTATCATTGGTATAAAAGCCCCACCACGAACAAAAACAGGAATATGATCTTCGATAACCGCAATATTTGCAGTAGTTCCCGCCAATTGTTCTTCATCAGAATAGAAATCAAACCAGTTGTTGTTTTTTGGGAAATAAACGGAAGTTGAAGTGACTCCTGGTTTTGTGATTGGCGTAACCAAAAAGTCATTTCCCCAAAGATAGGTTTCGCAAACTGTCAATAATTTTGCATTATTGGATTCTTTAAAAAACAGCGGACGCATTAATGGAGTTCCTTTTTGATTATTTTCGAAAGCCAAAGTATAATTGTATGGCATTAATTGGTAACGCAATTCCACTTGTTTTTTGGCTTTTGCTTTGGTTACAATGTCTTTATAAACTGGTTCTGCAGAAACATCTTCGTGCGCGTGAGGACGAAAAATTGGGTTGAAAACTCCGTATTGCAACCAACGAATATACAATTCATTGTCGAAATAGTCGCCTGCAAAACCACCCAAATCGGAGTGCATATAACCCATTCCTTGCATTCCCATTTGTAATGAAATCTCCATTTGCGATTGCAATCCTCCCCAAGAACGGCTCACGTCGCCAGACCAGGGGATCATACCAAATCGTTGCGAACCCGAATATCCAGCGCGCATCAAAATGAACGGACGTTGATTTGCAAAATCTTTTTTATAACCGTCGGCAATTAATTTTGCCCAATTGTGTCCGTAAATATTATGGACTTCATCGGCTTTTCCTCCAGCAGTTATGGCTTCGGAAGGAAAAACTTCGGGTTCACCTAAATCGCCCCAAAGACCTCCAACGCCTTGATTAATTAGTTTCTTGTAGATATTCCAAAACCAATCTTTTCCTTCGGGTTTGAAAATGTCGATGATTCCGGTGTTTCCAAAGTAAAAATCATAGGTAAAAGGTTTTCCTGTTTTATCGGTGGCGACTATTTTTTTGTCCACGGCTTCCTGCCATTTCTTGGAAGTTGTCAATACAAAAGGCTCGGTTATCAGCACCGTTTTTATGCCGTTTGCATTCAAATCAGTAATCATTTTTTCAGGATTTGGGAAGGTTTCTTTTTCCCAATCCAAGTTGCCCATTGTGCCTTTCATTGCTGTACCAAACCATTATAAATCTAAAATTATGGCATCGACAGGTATTTTGTCGTCCTCGAATTTCTTGGTGGTTTTTTCGACTTGTTCTTGCGAATGATAGCCAAAACGGCTGGAGAAATTCCCCAAAGTCCATCGAGCGGGCAAAGGTTGTTTTCCTGTTAAATTGGTATAATTCGAAATCAAATCAGTCCAGGAATCGCCCACTATTACTTGGTAGGTTTTTCTTCCCGAAATGGTCTCATAAGCCAAAGTATTGTTTTTTTTACTGTCCAAATCCAAGTAACCAATAGCCGAATTGTCAAAATGAACAGCGTACATTCTTGATGACAACACCATTGGAATGCAGAAATTCATTTTTTTAGAGTAGGTGCTATATCCGTAATCGGCTTGATTATACAGTTCCAAACGATTTCCTCGACGGTTCATTCCCAAAGCTCTTGCTCCACCTCCATAGAGCAGTTCGGTGCTGTCGAGATTGAAATCTATGACTTCATACTGCTCGTTTTTTGTATGGCCATTTTTTTCAGAAAGTATCAGTTTTTGCTTATTGAAATAGGAGATTTGAAAAGGAGATTTTTGGATAGTAACAACAATTTCTTTTGTGTAAAGACTTATTGCGCTTGGTGTTTCTATTATTTTAGAAATTCCTTTTTTTGGAACTAAAACCACAGCTTCTGAATTTGTATTAAAAATTTCGCCTTTTGGAATAAAAGAAGTTTCCACAATTTTATCAGAATAGGCTTTGATGATGTATCGGCCATCGGAAGTTTTGATTTCTAAAGTGCCGTTGACTTTTTTGAAACTTTCAAATTTCCTGTTTGCGTTTTGGGCAAAAGAAATAGAAGTTATAAATAGAAAAAAAAATAGATTTTTCATTGTTAGTGTTTTTGAACCATATAAGTCATTTAAGTTTTACTTATATGACTTATATGGTTTAAATTATTTCAATTCCAGTATTAAAACTGATTTTGGTTCCAAAGTAATTTCATTGGTAACATCAATAGATTTTTCTGTGATGACATCTTTTCCAGTTTTAAAATTCCCAATATTTTCTGCGAAACGATTCGTTTTTAGCGTTTTCTTTTCATTGCTGTTGTTGATCAGAACCATCACTTTATCAGTAGCATTGTATCTGAAGTAGACATAAGTATTGTCTTCCGGAATGTAATGTGTCATTTTTCCGAAATGAATCACCGCTTTATTTTTCCTCCAATTGAACAATTTTGAGGTAAAATCAAAATAGTCATTTTGCATTTGAGTTCTTCCTTCTTTGGTAAACGCATTATTATTATCGCCTTCCCAACCGCCTGGAAAATCTTGACGAATATCGGCATCGCCATTGTCTTTATTTCCTGACATTCCTATCTCGGAACCATAATAAGTTTGCGGAATTCCTCTAACGGTGGCTAATAGTGCCATCGCCATTTTGTATTTTCGAATGTCGTTGTTATAAACGTGGTTTACGCGTTGAGTATCATGATTCTCGGCAAAAATTAGCAAATTATTGATGTTTGGATACAGAAAATCATTAGCGAAATTATCATAGATTTTTACCATTCCCTTGTCCCAACCGCCGTCATCTTCATTAAAAACACTTCCCAATGCACCAAGTAATGTAAAATCCATAACACTAGGTAAGTGGGAATTGTAATTTTGAATAGCGGCAATTTTACTGTCTTTTTGCCAATAAGCCATTTGCGCTTGATTTTGCATCCAAACTTCTCCAACTATGTTAAAATTGGGATATTCATTGGTTATTGCTTTTGTCCACTTTGCAATCCCTTCTGGATCAGAATAGTTGAAAGTATCTACTCTGAAACCATCTAAGTCAGCGTATTCAATCCACCAAATCGCATTTTGAATAAGATAATTCAGCATCAAAGGATTGGACTGATTTAAATCCGGCATCGTTGGAGCAAACCAGCCATTCATGCAGATTTTGGTGTCTATTTTTGACGCATTTATGTCGTGTATAGTCGTTCTTTTGTGATTAGTTTGGGTGAAATTTTCAAATTGATGAATCCAATCTTTAGTGGGTAAATCTTTGATCATCCAATGTTCCTTGCCCCAATGATTAGTAACATAATCCATCACTAATTTCATTTTTCTTTTGTGTAATTCAGAAGCTAACCGAGCATAATCTTCATTAGTTCCATAACGAGGATCAATTTTGTAAACGTCTGATTGAGCGTAAGTATGATAAGAATAAGCAACTTCGTTGTCTTCGCAAAGTGGTGTGTTCCAAATGGCTGTCACACCTAATTCTTGCAAGTAATCTATATGATTGATGATGCCTTCAATGTCTCCCCCGTGTCTTCCTCCTGGCAAATCTCTATTGAATTTTTCATAGGTTAAATCGTTGGAATCATTATTTTTTTTGCCATTAGCAAAACGATCTGGCATTACCAAGTACATCATATCTGAGGCGTCAAAACTTTTTCGTTGTGCCGAATTTTCTCTGCGGTTTGTTAAAGTATAGTTGTGGGTAAATGCTACTTTGTTATTGTTTTTGAAAGTGAAAATACAATTTGTTGCAGGGAAATTTTTAGTGTTTATTGTAACGAAAAGATAGTTCGGATTTTCCGTTTTTTTTATGTCTGTAATTGTAATCGAATTAGAAACTGAAACTTGGTGTTGAGCAATGTTTTTTCCATAAAACATAATTTGCAAGTCTGGATTGTGCATTCCAGCATACCAAAACGGAGGTTCTATTCTTTCTATTTGTGCAAACATTGACGTTGTTATTAGGAGAAATAAAAATAGTTTTTTCATTTTAAAATTTCTTTTTTAAACACATAAGGCATATAAGTTCATTTACGTTTTCTTATATGTCCTTATGTGCCTTATATGGTTTTAATTTTTTTACTAAACCACAACCAAACTATTTGGTTCAACCAAAACCGGATTGCCGTTAACAAAAACAGTCAATTCTTTTGAGCCTTCAAGTGTGAGTTGTGTATCGTTATGATTTACGGCAACTGTCAAAACCTGGTTTCTAAAATTGATTTTAAAGGAATATCCTGTCCATTCTTTTGGGATTTTTGGCGAAAATTGTAATGCATTATCTTTTACTCGCATTCCGCCAAAACCTTCGACAATACTCATCCATGTTCCCGCCATTGACGTGATGTGACATCCTTCTTCTACTTCTTTGTTGTAATCGTCCAAGTCTAGTCTTGAAGTTCTCAAATAGAAAGTGTACGCCATATCCATCTTGTCCAATTTGGCTGCTTGAATGGAATGAACGCAAGGGGAAAGGGAGCTTTCGTGGACTGTAAATGCTTCGTAAAATTCGAAATTGCGTTTTAATTCTTCTGTCGTAAAGTGGTCTTCAAAGAAGTAAAACCCTTGCATTACGTCGGCTTGTTTGATGTAAGGCGAACGCAAAATTCTGTCCCAAGACCATTTTTGGTTAATGGGTCTTTGGCTTTTGTCCAAATCTTTTACTAATACCAAGTCTTTGTCCAAGAATCCGTCTTGTTGCAAATAAATGCCCAGTTCTTCCGATTTTGGAAAATACATATTTCCGGAAACTTTTTTCCAATCTTGTAATTCTGTATCAGATAATTTTACTTTTTCAATAATTCGTTTATGGTCTGCAGGATATTCCAACGACACTTTTTGAGTTTGTTCATAAGCATAATCAATACACCATTTTGCAATATAGTTGGTGTAGAAATTGTTGTTTACGTTATTTTCATACTCGTTTGGTCCGGTAACTCCCAGAATCACGAATTGGTTTTTGTCTTTCGAAAAATTAGCTCTTTGATGCCAAAAACGGGCAATTCCGATTAGGACTTCCAAGCCTTTTTCCGGAATATAGCTGTAATCGCCAGTAAAACGGTAGTAGTTGAAAATGGCAAAAGCAATGGCGCCATTTCTATGAATTTCCTCGTGTGTGATTTCCCATTCGTTGTGGCATTCTTCGCCGTTCATCGTCACCATTGGATACAAAGCAGCTCCATTTTTGAAACCTAGATTCTTTTCCGCATTTTCAATGGCTTTGTCTAGTTGATTATAGCGATAAGTTAATAAATTCCTCGCCACTTGCTGGTCTTTGGTCGCCATATAAAACGGAATGCAATACGCTTCGGTGTCCCAATACGTAGAACCGCCATATTTTTCGCCTGTGAACCCTTTTGGACCAATATTCAAACGGGAATCTTTTCCAGAATAGGTTTGGTTGAGTTGAAATATATTAAATCGAATTCCTTGTTGTGCTTTAATATCGCCTTCAATTGTGATATCCGACATTTCCCAAATTTTTGCCCAAGCCGCAATTTGTTCTTTCAATAATTTGTCATATCCCTTTACCATAGCTGCTTTAATGACATCTTCAGCACCAGAATGGGTGTTTTCGTGATTCAGGGAAACGGCATAACCCCCTATTTTTTGAATACTTGAATTTTGCCCTTTTGCAATAAGAACATCGTATGAGAATTGAATTTTATCAACACCAGTTTTGATATTAGAAGGCGAGATGTTGCCGTTTTTGCCATTTACTAAAATGGTATTTTGCATAAAAGTCGTTACCTTAAAATGGGTTTTATATGTTTGAGCAGTTACAAAAGCTTTATTTACTTTTCTTTTCACATCAAGAATTTCCCAGAATTTTTCATCCCAGTTGGCGTCTTCATTATGAATACCTGCATCAATATAGGGTTTGTAAACTATTTTTGCATCTTTGTTTAAAGGTGTGATTTCATAGTGAATTACCCCAATTTCGTCCAAATCCATACACAGGAAACGTCGAATATTTATGGCAATTTCGGTGTCGTTTTGCAAAGTCGCTTCGAAGGAACGGTTGTACCAACCTTCTTTCATATTCAATTCGCGGCGAAAGTTTTTAACTTCAACGCACGAATTCAAATCTAGGTTTTCATCATTGATTTCAATGTCAATTCCAATCCAATTTGGAGCGTTCAACACTTTGGCAAAATATTCTGGATACCCATTTTTCCACCAGCCCACTTTAGTTTTATCAGGATAATAAATTCCTGCAATATAACTTCCTTGAAAGGTTTCTCCTGTATAATTTTCTTCAAAATTGGCTCGTTGTCCCATCGCTCCGTTGCCTATGCTGAAAAGGCTTTCGGACGATTTTACACTTTCTACATCAAATCCTTCTTCAATGATGGACCAGTTGTCTGCTTTTATATAGTCTTGGTTCATTTTTTTTTGTTTAAAAGTTTAAAGTTGTTTAAAAACTTGAAATCTTATAGGGTCTTTTTTTGTATTCTATTTTGATTCAATTAAGGAATCAATGAAGGTTTCATCTATTTGTGTAAAATCTTTAAAAATATATTTTGCTTCGTGTAATGTGGCTATTTCACCAATTCCTACACTCAACATTCGCCCTATATTTGCTGCTTGAATGCCTGATACCGAATCTTCGAAAACTATGGACTCTTCTGGTGTTGCGCCCAATAATTTTGCTGCAATCAGGAAAACTTCGGGATCAGGTTTTGCATTAGTAACATCATTGCCGTCAACGATAGCATCAAAATAGGATAAAATCCCTGTTTTTTCGAGAATAGGTCTTGCGTTTTTACTAGCAGAACCCAGTGCTATTAATTGATTTCTTTCTTTCAAATAGTTCAAAATAGGCATTACTCCGGGCAGGATTTCGCTTTCGTCCATATCGACTAAATAGGACAAATAATCTTCGTTTTTTTGAACGAGCCATTTATTTTTATCCTCTTGTGAAGCTTCAACTTTTCCTAATTCTAAAATTATATCTAATGAGCGAACACGACTCACGCCTTTTAGTAATTCGTTGTGTTCGTGTGTGAATTCGATTCCTAATTGATTGGCGATTTTTAACCAAGCCAAATAATGGTATTTTGCTGTATCGACAATGACTCCATCAAGGTCGAATATAAATGCTTTTGTATGTCCCATTAATTTTTTTTTATACTAATTCGGATGCTTTTTCTTTCACTAAGAAAACAGAAAGTCCAGCTAGTAAAAGTGAAATGCCGGCAATTGTTGTGATTACGATTGGTGGGAAATTGTAACTCGCAATGATACTCCCTAAGATTCCAGAAACTATTTGTGGAATTGTTATGGTAGCATTAAATAACCCCATATAAACTCCCATTTTACTTGCGGGAAGGGAACTTGATAACATTGCATAAGGTAAGGCTAAAATAGAAGCCCAAGCAATACCAACTCCAATCATTGAAAATAAAAGGATTGTTTTGTCATGTATAAAATACATTGATATAAGTCCTAATCCGCCTAAAAATAATGAAAAACTATATGTTTTTTTTCTTCCAATTACTTTTGCAATTGATGGAATCATCAAAGCAAAAATAGCAGCTATTGCACTGTAAAAACCAAATAGTACTCCTGTCCAGTTTCCGGCTTCATTAAAACCAAGGGAAGTAGCATCAAGTGCTTCTGCACCCCAGACTTGATTTGCAATTGCTCTTGTGGTATAAACCCACATTAAGAATAGTGCAAACCACGAAAAGAATTGAACGACACCCAATTGCCAAAATATTTTTGGAGCAGCGACGATTAATTCAATGAAATTTGTTTTTTCTTTAACTTCGGGAGCATCAAGGTCGATATTGTTATACTCAGAATGCTCTTTTGGAGCGTATTCTTTAGTTCTGAATACGGTCCAAAGCACACTTAATAAAAGTATAGCGCCACCGATATAAAATGACCAAACTACGGAGTCAGCAACTTTTTCGCCTGCTGACGGAACATTTGCTACATTCAATTTTGTTAGAATAAAGGGTAGCAAGGAACCAAAAACAGCTCCAAAATTAATTAAAGCGCTTTGCAGTGAATACCCCAGATTTTTCTGTTCATCATTTACCATATCGCCTACCAAAGCCCTGAAGGGCTGCATAGTAACATTAAACGAAGTGTCCATTAATAATAATATGATTGCTCCAAAAACAAGAGGTGGAATTAAATGGGTGAAATTTCCAGCATTTGGCATAAAAAACATTGCCAAAGCCGAAATTAATGCTCCAAAAAATATGAAAGGAATTCGGCGACCTAATCTAGTCCAGGTTTTATCACTAGAAAGACCAATAATGGGTTGAACAATTAGACCAGCCAAAGGTGCTGCTAACCAAAAAAGACCAATGCTATGAACATCAGCTCCATAAGCTTCAAGGATTCTACTAGTATTACCATTTTGAAGTGAATATCCAATCTGTACTCCCAGGAATCCAAAGCTTAGATTCCAAATTTGCCAAAAACTTAATTTGGGTTTTTTCATTATCGTATATTGTATTAAATGTACGATAAGCGCCTTGCTTATCAAAACTTAACTTATTTTTCGAAGTAAAAGTAAAAGTTTTGAACGCTGTAAATATATTAAAAGAAGTTAGAAGTTAGAAGTTAGAAGTTAGAAAAGTATTTATTTCAAAAACTACAACGTAATAGTGTGAATAAGTTTTTGATGTCAATGACAATATTCATGGCAATATCAATTTCAAGGGTAAAAATAAATGCGGATTAAAGCACAATTGAATATTGAAATTGCTATTGAAATTGATTTTTTTAAAGAGTGGATTCTCTTTCTATTAGATGTGTTTCAATTATAACTGTTTTATATTGCTCGTCTTGCTCGTCGTCCTGGTCTTCATCGACTTTGGACTCTAACCTTTCAATCAGAATCTTAGCGGCCATATTTCCCATTTCAATTCCATTTTGGGATACAGTAGTAATAGTTGGGGTCGAATATTTCGAAATAATTCCGTCGGTAAAAGCGATAACTGCTAAATCTTCAGGAACCTTTAATCCCATTTTGTTGGCAATTTTAATAATGGTCACTGCAAATAGTTCGTTTACGGCAAAAACCGCGTCAATAGCTTTGTCTTCCAATAATTTTGCAATGGTTATTTCGCAATTTTCAACATTTTCTATTTTAATGATCAAATTTTCATCAAATGGGATTCCGTTTTTTAATAAGGCCTTGGTATAACCGTCCGTTCTTAATTTGCCAACACTCACATAATCTACTGTTGTTACTAGGGCAATTTTTTTTCTTCCTTTGTCGATCAACGATTGAACTGCTTCAAAAGCTGCTAATTCATCATCTATAATTACTTTGTCACATTGAATATCGTCAGTTACCCTGTCGAACATAACCACGGGCATTCCTTGATTGATTACTTCATCGATATGGTGAAAATCTTTTTTCTGTTGTGTTTCTTTAGAGAGTGATATAATAAAACCGTCGATACTCCCATTAGCCAACATTTCCATATTCAGTACTTCTTTATCAAAGGAATCATCAGACAAACAAATGATGACGCTATACCCATTTTCGTTGGCTATTTGCTCAATTCCATTGATGACTGTAGAAAAAAAGTGATGAACGATTTCTGGAATAATAATTCCTATGGTTTTTGTTTTTCTGTTTTTTAAACTAAGCGCAATATTATTGGGTTTGTAGTGGTAGAATTTAGCAAATGCTTGTACTTTTAACCTTGTTTCTTCACCTATTTCAGTGCTATTTCTAAGGGATTTAGAAACCGTCGAAATCGAAACATCTAGTTCTCTAGCTATTTGTTTGAGTGTAACCTTTTTTTTCATATTTGTGATTTAATAAAAATCATTTTCGCAATAAAGGTAGAATTTAATTTATATAATGGCAATATTACGCTTAAAAATAGCAATAATATAGAAAGTTTTCAACACTATCACGTTTTCGTAATCTATTTAAAAGCGGCTTATGTCGAGAGCCAATAAATTTATGTAATTTTAACATTCGAAGTAAAGGTAAATTAAATAAAAAACCTAATTAATTTAAACAAAAAGTATGAAAACAATTTACAAAAAGTTGTTATTTTTATTACTATTCTTGCCA